>NZ_JBNPLX010000001.1:0-298608 GCF_050313695.1 Bariatricus sp. SGI.161 | reverse complement strand
GGCGAAGAACCTGGTGGTGAATCAGATTCAGGCAGAGGGTATGCAGGTTCATCTCACTGGTCAGAATATTGAAGTAAAAGGATTAGTTCAGGCAAAAGAAATTATTATTGAAGCAAGTGAAAATGACACTTTATTAGATATAGGAGTTCCAGATGAAGTAAATAATCTGATTGAAATAGATAAGTCACTCAGCGTAAGTACAATGGATGTACTGACAAGTTCAAAAATCGTGATCGGAAAAGACGCCTCCCTTGAGGCGGATGGAAATGTCACATTGAACGCAAGTGGCAGTCAGAAGAATAACATTGTTCCTTCTATTATAAATGTAAAAATCGGAAACGTTAAAATAGATATATTAGGAAGCATTACTGCAGGTGGTGCAGTGACAGCAAGTGCGACATCTGAGTTTGATGCAAAGGCTGATAATAAGCACCTGGCAGAATACTTCGTTCCTCTTGCAATCAGTGTAGTTGTTGCAGAGTCAAAAGTGAATGTAGGAGAAGACGCAGTGATCACTGCAAATGGGGATATAAAGTTAAGCTCCCGGAGTGATGTAAAACTCAAAACAATCTCAACCGTGGGAAGCATTCCGATATCCCTGGCATTATCAGTCATTGTCAACGACTCTCATGTGGAAGTGCTTGGTACACTTATTTCAACAGGTGGCAATGTGACAATGGAAGCAGAAGGTAACACGACGGTGATTACCAAATCTTCAAAAACCGCACCACAGACATCCGAGAATGCTGTGAACCCACAGAATCCAAGTAGCAGCACACCGACAGGAATCGGAAGTATCGCAAATCAGTTCGGTGGTTTCTTCGCAGTGGCAGTTGTCCTTCAGGATGTGGATGCTGCTCTGAAAGGTAATGGAAGAATTGAAGCAGCCGGTGATGTTACTGTACATGCAAAGGCAGCTGAAACTGTAAAAACTTCAGCGGTTTCGGCAGGCGGTTCGACAGAGCAGAATGCAGAAGGCGGAGAGACGGTATCCGGAGTTAAGGCAAAACTGTCTTCGATTATTACGCAGCTGAAGCAAAAGCTTGCAGATACAAAAGATGGATTCAAGCAGGGCGCAGCAGCAAAGCTGAATGCAGTTCTTGGAAGAATCGATGGAAAAAGCGGCAATACGATTACAGCTCAGACGAATGAACATGGTGCAATATCTGCTCCATCAAGAGCAGAGGCAGATGATCTGGTTACGGTAAAGGTTACTCCGAATAAGGGATATAAACTTGTAGGACTTACCTATTCGTATCTTCCAGCAGGATCTGCATCTTATGTGACCAGAAGCATTGATACATCTACCGGAACTTATACATTCAAGATGCCGGCAGTTGCAGTAACGATTGTAGCTGCTTTTGAAAAGACTGAGAACAATACAGCAGATGAGGATATGGGATTTGGTGATCTGTTTGATGAGGACGAAGACGCAGATATGGGACTTAGTGATCTGTTTGACGAAGGTACCTCAGGTTCAGAGACGGAGGAGACACCAACTCCACAGAATCCATCCTATGTGGGGAATTTTGAAATTCAGAATTTTGAAAAGAAATCCTTTGACGGAAAAACTTTAGAAGGTGCAATTCTTTCTTCCCGTTCAAAGGCAAACGCAGGTGATACCGTAGAGATTACCGTTAATCCGGGAACGGGTAAACAGCTTCAGGAAGGAAGCTTGAAGGCAATCTATACGAATAGTCTCGGAAAGAAGATTACGTATACGATTCCGAAAAATTCATCAGGAAAATATTTCCTGACCATGCCGGAACTGATGGCGGGCACAGTGCTGACATTTGATGCGGTATTCGAAGATGCAGCACCTGGCACAGCATCAGGCGGAACAGGCGGAAGTGCAAGCCGTTCATCTTCTCAGGTGACGGGAGCACTGGCTGTGAATATTGTGATCAACAAGAATGATGCATACATTGATACGACAAACGAAATCATTGCAGGAGGAACATTACACCTCCTTGCTGAGGCTGATACGTATGCGGATTCCAATGCAGATGCATCGAATTTCACACAGAACAGTGCGACGCAGACAACTCCGACAAATCCTGTAACGGGTCAGCCGGAGGCAAATACCGGTATTATTACCGGACAGCAGAAACATGGCAATGTAATCATAGAAGCAACGACCAACGGAACGGTGACATTTAAGTCTAATAATCAGAACCCGCAGGCGGGTGAGAATGTTGCGGTAGCAGTACAGCCGATTGAAGGATATAAGCTGACAGAAGGTTCACTTACATGGAGTATCAAGGACGCGGCAGGCAATGTTTTGAAAGATGCATTGGAAAATCCGATGACCGGAACGTTTGATCGTGATCAGAATACCGGAAATTATTACTTTACAATGCCGCACTTACCGGAAGGTACGCAGAATGCATATGTATCCATTACGGCACTGTTCGAAGGAGATCTTCATAATATTAAGACTACAGATCCGGCGGTAGCAGAGGGTACTTTAAGTGCAGCGACTTCAGCACAGACGGGAGACAAAGTAAATGTAACTGTTATTGCTACATCCGACCATAAAGTGTCAAGGGTATATTATTATGACACTCCGGCAGCAGGTTCGACAGCAGAGAATAATATAGTAGAAATCAAAATGGGTACGGACGGAAAATGGTCATTTATCATGCCGTCTAAGGATATTACCATAAAGGCTGTATTTGCCCTGAGTGGATATGAGATCATTGTTCCGGGTAATATTACAGCAGATAAAACAAGAGCAGACGCGGGAGATACTGTTACGCTTAAAAGCAGTACGGCAGGACAGAATCTCACCGGTGTTAAGATCGAGTATGGATATCGCAGCATGTTTGGAGAGGAAGGCAATACCTCTACGACGATTGATTATTCAGACATTTACGGAGAGATTACTTTCAATGAAGCAAACAGTACTTTCGTACTCCCGGCCGGCACAGTACTCGGCGATGGCATGATCATCGTTGTGACAGCCGGAACAGGAACGAACAAAAAGTATCAGGTTAAGGTTGAAGTACAGAAGGACAGTTTAACGGGTCTGCCAGGCGGAGTCATTTCCGCACCGGGTTATGTGGACGGAGGCAATGTTCTTACCGTTCGTGTGACTCCGAATAGTGGATACACGCTGGCGCCGAATTCTTTAAAGGCAAGTATCGAAAAAGGAACCGGTGCTGCAGCAACAACTGAATTATTTGACATTACCGCAGATGCATCCGGTATTTACAAATTTACCGTTCCGACAACGCTTGGTGATACAGCAGTCATTACGATTATCGGAAAATTTGTAGAGGGAAATGGAAGTGCGAATAATCCGACCCCGCTTTCTCTCGGTGTCGGAGTCAATGTATCCGTAACAAACCACAGTAATAATGCTTACATTAAAAATGGTAAGATTACAGCCGGCGGACTGGATATCCAGGCACTCTCCGGTAACGCTGACCAGCCAATTACTTCGCTGGCACGTTCTTATGCAGGTTACTCGCAGGGCGCGATCGGAGTCGGCGGAGCGGTTACAGTACATGTTGCATCTGCAAAGACAACAGCAGTTGTATTAAAGAATGCAGAGGTTACCTTAAGAGACAATGCAGCCATCAATCTGAATGCGTTCTCAAAAGAGCGTGTAGAGACAGTTGCAGATGCAGGCAAAAGCGAAAGAGCAGGCATCGGTGTAGGTGCAGGAATCGCAGTGGCAGTCACCGGTGTTGATGTAGTAGCCGGCATCGAAGAAGGAACGAAGATAAATGTAAATAACTTATCATATGTAACGGTGAAAGCAGAGCATTCCGAAGAGGAGAGGGTATCCGCAGTAGCCGGAAGCGCAGGCGGCATATCTGTCTCTCCTTCACTGGCAGTGAATATATCCGGTGCACGAACAGAAGCATATATCGGCGCGGTAAATAATGATGATAACAACCAGTGGCAGATCAGCGGAGACTTTGATCTTTCATCAGCAAGCAATATCTATCGTGAGATCGCAGCAAACGCAGAAGCAGCAGGCGGTATGGTAGGCGTTGGAGCTTCTCCGGTAGTAACGGTATATCATGACAGCTCAAGAGCTTCTTTAAATAGAAGTATCAAGGCACAGAATATCAAGGTCGCTTCTGAGAGCATCAGCAGACTGAAGTCTACGGCACGTGCCGGAGCCAATGGAGCCCAGTCCGGATCATCATCAGGAACTTCCGGAAGCAGCACCGATTCCGGAAGTGATTCCGGGGAGGCTGCCTCGTCCAAGGGAGAATCGGACAAACAGGCAGATAAGAGTATCGGTGGTGCCTCCAAGCTTGCAGGCACTACTGGAAATAAAAATATTCAACCTGGCATGGTCAGCAATATGACGGAAAATCGTCAGACTGCACAGACTAGCGAAGGTAATATGAATATCGCTGCAGCCTTCAATCTGAATGTTATGAAGAACAGCAGTATCGCTGAGATTCTGGGTGATCTGTCTATGGAAGCAGTGGAGGATATTATCGTATCTTCTGTTGCTCTGACAGAAGCAAAGATCTATGCGAACGCATCTGCGACGCAGTCGATCATTGGTATCGGTGCAGCTGCAGCATTGAATATTGTAAGCTTTGTAAACCAGGCATATGTAGATCAGGCAGGTCTTACGGCAGGCGGCAATATTCAGATCACAGCGCTGCTTCCGAAAGATGAAAAAGACGTAACAGCGGATAATAATGGATCAGCTTCAGATGTAAATACTAAGGTAAAGAATTTTGTTACAGAGCTCGTAGATCAGGCAGCAGAGAAGATGGGGCTGAAAGCGCTCTTTGGAAATGAGAACGTGAATATGTTCAATAAACTGCTTTCAGATACGATCGCAAATCTTTCAGAGCAGGCGATAAAGACGATGCTTGCGGGAACACCGTTAGAAGGTTATGAGGAAATGGATTTCCGAAAAGATCCGTCCAAGCTTCTCCTGCTGAAGGAAATCGTAGGAAGTAATATCGTAGAGCAGTTAAAGACGAATTCGCAGAATCTGCTCTCACAGCTTGGAAGAGTCCTTACAACTTCAGCACTGGATGCGGCATTTACCTGGCTGAATGTAGATATTCAGAAAACAGACAGAGGACCGGCACATGCATTTGTGACGGAAGCAGTTGCCGGAGCCGGGGCTTCGAAGGTAGGTGTGGCAGGAAGCATTGCGATATGCGTAGCGAACGGAAGTACGAAAGCATATATTGGTGATTCTGCGAATGAAGTGACTGCAGGAGGAGATCTGATCGTCAGAGCATATTCTTCTCAGAGTGAAGAGACAACCGCAAGTTCCGCAGTGGGAAGTGACGGAAAAGCAGATAAGAATCTGTCTGCCGGAGCATCCGGAGCAACAAGTGGAGTGACACCGGATCAGGCGGAACAGAAGCAGGGAAATCTGATCCTGTCTTCTTCCGTTGGCGGCACATATACAGCAGCTGTAAACGGTAAGGATGTAACGGTAACACCGACTGCATTAGAGGGCTACAAGGTCGGAACCGTTACTGCAGTGAATACAAGGACAGGTAAAGCTATTACAGTAACACAAAGTGGCGGAAACTATACATTTACAATTCTGGAACTCGGTGAAGGTGAGACGATTACGGTCAAGGTAACGTTTGAAGAAGAACCGCACAATATATTTATTGTTCCAATGCTCAACAAAGACGGAGGAGAGCTGTATGTGACGACTCCGGCGGAAGCAGGAGAAAAGAGTAATACTACAACTGCCAAGTGGGGCGATAAAGTACAGGTTCGGGTAGTACCTGCAGCAGGCAAGCAGCTGAAAGCAGGAACGCTAGTATATGTTTATACAGATGGAAATGGAAAAGTGCAGGAAAAGCAGATCGTTACGCTTGAAAATCCTGGAAATCATACCTATGCATTCTACATGCCGAACTTTGATGTAAGCATCAAAGCAGTCTTTGAAGATATTCCGGCAGGAACAGAGACGACACAGATACCTGTGACTACTTTCGGCAAGTCTATTGGTGTAGGTGCGGCATTTGCACTGGATGTTGTGAATGCAGATGTGGAGGCAGGAATCGCCGGTGCGGTAGCGATCCTCGTATCTCAGGCAGAGACACGCGTGACTGTAGGCGAAGGCGTGCAGTTGATCAGTGCAAGATTCATTGACGGAAAGCTGATCGGCGGTGACATTAAGATCCTTGCAATGGATAAGAGTAAGCTTGCTGTACGTGCAGGTGGATATTCTATATCTACCAAAGGTGCCAAGATCGGTATGGGTGCATCGTACGCATTTATCTATGGAGAGAACACCGTGAAAGCGGAAGTTCTTGATAATGCCGTAATCCATGCAGATTCTCTTAGCATTCAGGCAGTAAAGGCAGAAGTATCACTTTCTGATTATGAGCTTCCTTATGGATTGCAGACATTGATCACACGTAGTGAAGGCGGTGCCAATCCTCCGGTTTCCGAGCAGGGCATTATCCATATGTCCAAAAACGGAACAGGATCAGCGGCGTCCTATGAAGTACAGATCAATCTGGATACACAACGTATTCTGGATGCCGTAGATTTACTGAACTTCCTGGCATCGGTTAACTATTATGCAGAAGCCATTTCCGGAGCAGTATCCGGTGTATCCGGTACACTCTCCGCAGCAGGTTCTATCGCAATGGTCTTCTTCTTCAATCAGGTGGAAGCATCTATCGGAGAGAATGTTGTGATCGTGCTTGCTAAGAACATGGAACTGATAGCAGACAGCAAGGGCAATGCAAGAGTTATTGCAGGATCTCTTTCTGCAAGCCGGTCTAATATTGGTGCAGGACTTACGATAGGATTCCTGTACGATGAGGACTCTGTAAAGGCTCAGGTGGGAGATCATACAGAGATTACCGCTACAGAAGGTAAATATACACAGCGAAGCAGTTCTGACATGAATGCTCTTGTCATTACTGCGGCAGCGGCAGTCACAGCTTCGGTAGCCGGCTCGGCAATGGGCGGAAACTTCAGTGCGATCGTTCTTAAGAACGAGGCAATTTCCAATGTTGGAAATGATGTGACGATCATAGCAAGAGATGATGTCAGCATCACATCACAGCAGCAAAATGATCTGTATCTGATTGCAGCAAGTGCAGCAGTCAGCGGCGGATCGACAGCAGCAGGCGGAACATTAAATGTTACGGTTGCAGACAGCAATGCGAAAACAATTGTAAAGGATGGCTGCGTAATCAAGAGTACCGGTGAATCTGTCACCATTTCCTCTCTTACAGAGGAGCAGCTGATCAGCGTTCTGGCAAGCGCAAGTGCATCGCCAACCGGATCAGGTACAGCTGGTACGATCAGTGTTCTTGTATCGGATTCTGATACGCTGACAGATATTGGAGAAACAAAAGAGATTTATGCAGAGAAACATGTACGGATTCGTGCAGACGGATCAGCAAAGCTCTTCCAGATCAACGCGGCATTAAGTGCCGGTGCCCAGAATGCAGTGGGTGCAACAGTCAGTGTCAATGTACTTGACAGAAATATTAAGGCAACCGTAGCACCGTCTCAGATCACAGCAAATACCGGAGATGTAGAGATCGGTGCAACAGGAGATGAAATGATTCTTCTTGTTCTGCTTGCAGGCGGTGCGGCAGGAGCAAATGCCCTCAGGGGTGTGATTCCTGTTATCGTGAATAACAGTACGATCCTTGCAGAAATCGAGGATGGAACTGAGGATAACTATACAAACATTAGTTCCGGCGGAAAGATTGCAGTGAAAGCAGATGCAGACTCCGGCATTTACCTGATCGCTGGAGGATTATCCGCAGCAGGTGCAAATGCAATGGGTGCAACGATCAATACTGCAGTAGTTGGAAATGATATTCAGGCAAACCTGGGAGCCTTCGCGAGACTTGCTTCTGTCTATGATGTACTCGTTCAGGCACATGCAACAGAAGATATCGTGATGGTATCCATTGCAGCAGGACTTGCCGGCAGCAATGCAGTGAATGGTGTCATCAATACTCTTGTTGTGAAGAATGTTGTAAAGGCAACTGCAAGAGAACACGTGACCATCACGGTAGAAAAGAAGGACGACGGTGGTTCAGAAGAAGCCGACCCTCTCCCTGGTGTGAAGGTTAAGGCGTATGACGATACAGTCCTTTTGAATCTGGCAGGATCCCTGTCAGCAGCCGGAAGTATCGGTGCAGGTGCGACAGTCGTTACACTTGTATTTAATAAAGAAGTAACAGCAGAGACAGGTGCAACAGATGTCATCACTTGTCCGGGCAAGGTAGAAGTTCTTGCACATGCAAATGACGATCTGATCCTTCTCGCAGTTGCATTCGGTGCCGGTGCGTCAACTGGTGTTGCAGGCGGTGCCAATGCCCTTGTATTCCAGAACCATGTAACAGCGGCTCTTGGCGGAAGCATCGGTACAGAAGATAATCGTGTTTTAGCTGTGAAGGTGGTAGCGGACACCAACAGTACGCTTGTAAATGTTGCGGCAGCAGCAGGTCTCGGCGGCACAGTCGGTGCAGCAGGAGTTGCGGTTGTTACGTATTTCTATAATGAGACTCTGGCATACGTCAAGGACGGAACATATGTCAAGGACGGAACATACGTCAAGAACGGAAGTAAGATCTATGCGGCAGGTTCTGTCGAGATCCTCGCTTCTTCAAAGGAACTTATTACAGCGGACGCAGCAGGTGCAGCATTCGGTGGTACAGCCGGCGTGGGCGGTACGCTTGACATTGTGGTGACAAAGGTTGTTACAAAGGCATATACAGAAGATCATGTAGTAATCAATGCAACCGGTTCTGAATCCGATATCACTGTAAGAGCAGATGACAAGTATGATCTCATCGCAGTGGTCGGTACTGTGGCAGCCAGCGGAACAGCAGGTGTGGGTGTCAGCGTACTGACGACGGTATCTTACAATACCGTGAGTGCCGTGATCGGAAACAACAATACAATCAACGCAGGAAGAGATATTACCGTATCCGCAGCATCCGATCGTCTCGTACGGGGATATGTACTGACAGTCGGCGGCGGAAGTGTTGGTGTATCCGGTTCCATTATGGTAGTGGTTGCAGGAAGTCTCCTGACAGAAGATGCACACAATGGTATCTATGTATCCAATGACGAAGCGTCAGCGATGGATCCACAGAAACAGACAGATGGAGCATTCTCACAGGCACACAGTGCAGCACAGGGATACAAACCACAGGAGAGTCTTACAGTCCTTCTGGCAAGTGATGGATCCAGTGCGAAAGGAACCGCAGAAGGAAATGGAACCATCGACTATAACAATTATGGTCAGGATACAAGTGGAAAAGATAACAAAGAAGGCAGCGATGCCAACATGAATGATGCCACCTACGACAGTGCCGCAGACGGAATCGTAAAGACCGGTACCCAGGGTGCAACGATAAACGGAACAGAGCTTTCCGATGCCACAACAGCAGTTGTAAAAGGCGGCGATGTTGGAACCAGCTTAACGGCAGGCAGAAATGTGAGTGTTCATGCCGATGACAACTTAAGCGCATACATGGCAGGCGGTTCGATTGCAGTTGGCGCATACGCCGGTGTTGGTGCAGGTGTATCTGTGGCAGTTCTTTACTCCAATGTTCAGGCAGTCGTAGAAGATAACGTAACAATTTCTGCAGGTGGAAATGTGAGTGTTACCGCAGTTTCCGGTGCAGATGAAGTTAAGAAGGCAGAGCTGGAATTCAACTTCGGCAGAAAGACGAACCAAGATCCAGACAGTACTTCTACTATAAATAATAAAGTTGCTGAGTCTGATCCGGGTAACACAGCAGCAACCGGCGATAAGTCCACGATCCTTCTGATCGGCGTGACAGGAAGCGGCGGTATTGCAGGTGTATCCGTGACAGTGGCATCTTTGAACCTGATGAACAAGACATATGCCAGAATGATGGGAGACATCACAAAGGCACAGAATATTACCGTACAGGCAGAGACCCAGTATGGCACTGTTCTGGCAATCACGCTGGCAGCAGCAGCCGGTATAGCCGGTGTGAGCGGTTCTGTAGCAGTGACTTATTTCGAGAGTCGTACAGAGGCTTCTATCGGTGGCAATGCAAACATCAGTAATGTAACAGGAACAATTTATGTAAAAATAAACGGAACTACAAATGCATCTTCAGCCTCTACAGCAGTAGGTGCAGGGGCAGCCGGTGTAGCCGTACCGATCTCCGTAGCGGTGAACCGAAGCAGATTCGATGCATTCATCGGGCAGGGCGTGACAATCAATGCCCCGAATAATGCACCGAATGCAGCAATCGATATGGACGGAGCACTTAAGGCAGATGCAAGAGCGATCATTGTAAGCATGGGAGCAGGTGTAGCAGGAATCGGCGTTTCCGCTGCAGTAGCTGTGAACCGTCCGGTGATGCTGACTTATATCGGTGTGACTCCGGATAAGGAGGTAATCGAATCCTCCAGTGCTTCTGCACCTGGAACCATCACAGTAAAATCTGTAACCATAGACAATCAGCTGGATGGTGCTACAGATGTCAGCGGACTGGGCCTTGCAATAGGCGGTGTGGCTGTGAATGGTACAGTTGCACTCGGGTTTAACCGTGCAAAGAGTTATGCAGCGATCAATAAGACGAATGTCATTGTGACAGGAGACATTGATATCACATCCGCAATGGATGGAGATACGAATGTATACGCAACGTCCGTTGTAGGCGGATCAGTAGCAGTGGGCGCAACTGTAGCAGTCGCTCAGATCAAGAGCGAGAACGTGGCAATGGTTGAGACAGAGGGAACCACTGTAAGAGCAGCGAATATTACGATTCATGCAGGTACAGACACAGATCCTTATGATACCGAGGCAATCACCACGGTGATCACAGGTAGTGCAGGAAGCATTGCGGTCGCACTGAACTTTGCAGTTGCCATCAATGGCTCTGTGAACCGTGCGAAAGTCGGTGGAACAGGCGGAATTCTGACTGCGAATAATACACTCGATATCAGTGCAAATGGCAGAACCAAGGCATATGCAGTAGTGATTAATGCAGCAGGAGGAGGCATTGCAGCGAATGTATCGATGGCATATGCAACACTTTCTTCCGTTCAGGAAGCACTTCTGAGTGGAAATGCAAAGGTAACAACAGGTAACCTGACAGTAAAATCTACACAGAATCAGGTTGATACAAAGGGCAGTCCGTTTGGAGTTCTTCTGGAATATAAGAACAAAGGAGTCTTGACAGGCGAAACGAAGACGATCACACCGAATTCCATGGCACAGGCATTTATTTTCAGTGCATCTGCAGGAATCGCCTGTGTGACAGCGAATACGGCAACCGCACTCAGTAATGCGACTTCCAGAGCTAAGGCAAGTGCAGCAGATCTGACGATCACAGGCAATGGCAATATTACGATTCAAAATACTGCAGATTCTGTTGCAACCATTACCGTAGACAACTTGAAAGCAGGTTGGTTAAGTGTCGGTGTGATGGTAGGCTATGCAAGAGCTGCAGGAACATTTGAGGCACTTCTGGAAAGCACCGGAAAGATTGATGCAAAGAATATCAGCATTACAAATACATGGAAGGGCAAGGCGGATGCTGTTCTTACTCCGGCACTTGGAGGAATAAATGCAAGCTACTACGGTGGTGAAGCGAACCTTGCGTTTGCAGACGTAATGACACAAGCGAACACAGGTATCAAGGGAAGCGGAGCGATCGGAAGCACTGATAAGCGTGCAGGCAGTATCACTGTGGGAGCAATAGGAACAGCGTATGCACATGCAGAAGTAGTAGCACCTGTATTAAGTGCATCAGCTAAGTCGGTAGCAACGAATACAGTAAATGCATATATCAGTGCGGTTCAGGAGACATTTATAAACGGCGTGGATCTCTATGGAGCCAGCGTATCATTGACTTCTGAATTGAATAAAGGTGAGACAGAAGGTGCAAAGGCACAGCTTGGCGGCAACGCAGCAGACAATACTTCCTTTGAGCTGACAGGTAAAGGAGCGGAGCTGAATACGGCGATTGCAGAGATGAAAGCAACCAACCGTTCCTATATGAAAGATGCAGGGATTGATCTGACCGGTAATCTGACTGTTCAGACAGACAGTACCTCTTATGCAGAGGCTTCTCTGGTGGATAAAGTCGGCGAGGTAAGTGGTATCAGTATCGGTATCAACGTACTGAAGGCACTGGCAAACGGCACTTTCGAAGCGTATATTGATACTGCTCGTGCGATTACAGCAGGCAAGATAACAGTAGATAATCATTATCAGGCACGGGCAGAAGCTGAGACGAGACAGCCGGGACTTGGAATCGGAAACATTTCCATCGAAGCAGTCTCTGTAAAGAATAATACAGCACTGGCCTCTGTTGGAGTAAAAGCATACTCCTATATCAAGGGTTCCGGAACTGTAACAGCCACCGGTGGAGTAGATGTGACCGTGACAGGTACAGCACAATCTGTGGCAAGACTGGCAGATGCTGAAGCCAGTGTAGATGGAATTAAGATCGTGGCAAATGTTGTCACATCAGAACTGAAAGCAGAACAGAAGGCTTATATCGAAGGTGTAAACCTGATTGCAACAGGCAAAGATGTGAAGGTTTTTTCCAGCTTTAATAAGAAGGACGGAAGCAACATTCCGGACGGAGCAGTGGCAGATGTAGGTGGAGCAGGACTGGTAAATGCAAGCCTTGTAAATGGAGAGGTGCATACAGTATCAGCAACCTCCAATGCGACTGTACAGGCATATATGTACAATGTTTCTGTGGATGCCGGTGATGTATCAGTATTGGTGGATGCAACTTCCAATGCATATGCAGGCAAAGCAAATCCATACGTAGAGCTGGCTAATCTCGGACTTGGTGTGCTCGTGATGAATGCCGATGCTTCCGGAAGCTTTGGGTCATGGTGGACTACAAAAGCAGGAAGCAAATCCAATGTGCAAAACGTATATGTAAAGACAACATATTACA
This sequence comes from Bariatricus sp. SGI.161, assembly GCF_050313695.1. Classification (NCBI taxonomy): domain Bacteria; kingdom Bacillati; phylum Bacillota; class Clostridia; order Lachnospirales; family Lachnospiraceae; genus Bariatricus; species Bariatricus sp. SGI.161. Next base: position 285,715 of record NZ_JBNPLX010000001.1, on the reverse strand, counting down.
GCAAGGCATATGCTGTGAGCACACAGCCAGAATACGGCGTGTCTGCAAGTTATGAGAGCGCAGAGGTGAACCTTGCCCATGCAAAGGCAACAACGGGTGCAAGTGCCTCTATCAGAGGAATGGGCAGTATAGAAGCTTCCGGTAGCGTAGAAGTAAGTGCGGACGGCGACGCAGACGTAGATGCGAAGATAGAAACTGCAGATATTTCATTAAGTAAAATAAATATTGCCGTCAGTGAAGCAAAAGCAGAGCTTAAGGTAAACCAGAGTGCTTATATTTCAGGACCTGGAAAGGATTACGATTCTTATACCGGAATCGATGCAGACGGATATGTAAAAGTACTCTCAACACTTACTGCAGATGGATACGCAGCAACAGGCGGCAACAAGAGTACTGTAAATGTCAGTGCTGTAAGCGGAAAGACAAATCTTGTTGATGTATCCTCGACTACAATAAATAAGGCATACATTGAAAATGCAGTTGTAAAAGCAGACGGTGATGTGGATGTGAAAGCATCGACTACTTCAACGGTGACCGGAGAGTCCACACAGGAGACCGTAGACGTAGAACTGGTAAGTCTTGGATTTGTCGATGTAACTACAGATTCCAACGATCAGGTAGAAGCCTATATCGCTGGTGGTAGAGGAAGCCGGGTAACCGGAAAGAGTGTAGACATTCTTGCAACAGGAACAACGACAGTGCGTGCAAAGGGATCTGTTCCGACCGTTTCGATTACACTTGCAAGCGGAAATTCCGTAGAGCTTACTGCTTCTGCAGGCAAAGGAACAAACGGAAAGATCACGAAAGCATACATTGGCAGCGGATCCGAGGTTTATTCTGTAGGAGAAGGGGATACAGACGATATCAATGTGAAGGCAGAGTCTCTGATCGATATCGAGGCTAAGGTAAACACTTCAACGAAAGTCAGCGGTGCAAACCTGGGACTCTACAAAGTAGCAACCTATACAGGCAAGACGGATACACAGGCATATATTAACGGAACAGCAGAATCCTATAATGACATTAATGTTGCTGCAACAGATTTGATCAAAGCAGTTACGGATATTGGACTTCTGAATGCGGGTATCGTAAATGGTGGTTCTTCTACTGTGACGAACACAGTTAACAGTCAGAATGTATCGGTTGGTTTTGGAAATAATTCCAAAGTAAAGGCATGGCGCAATGTATCTGCAAGAGCCAAGTCCAAACTCGATCTTTACAGCAGAGTACAGGATTCCGGATACGGTTTAGGTACCAACTGTTCGGCAACAGCAGCCAATACCGTTACAAGAAATGTGAGTGCAACCGTAGGAAATGGTGCAGCGATTACCGCAGTTGTCGGAAATATTGAGATACTGTCAGAAGGTGATGAGGACAGCTCGATAGAAAGTATTGCCAAGGGAAGCTCAGGAGCAGCTTATGCAGGCGGAGGCCCAAGTGCCAACATTACTTATACGTCAAATGTAACAACGACGGTAGGCGGCGGAAGTGATATCGAAGCAAAATACGGCACACTGGATATCCGCTCAAAAGAGGCCATGACAATGTACGCGTATGCATACAGAAAGGCATCGGCAGCAGTTGCATCGAATAAGAGTACGGCAAAGATTACTGCAACAACGAATGTAAGTACAAAGATTGCTGAAAATGCAACTGAGAAAGCAAGACTTCTTGGAGAATATACGACGATCGGTGCATATATCGTCCTTCAGAAGATTCATGCAAATGCAATCTCATATACAGCATCGGCAGGTTCCAAAACAGAAGCGGTTGCAACATCCAATGTGAATAACACATTGAATACAAAGATCGACAACGCATATGTAGGAGGCATCGAGACTCTTACAGTCGCAGCGTCCGTTGACAATCAGAATATCAAGAGTGAGTCTTATGCAGAGGTAGTTGGATTCACAGGAAAAGTATATGCGACATCAGAGATAAGTGGCTCCAACACCGTAAATATTACGGTAACGGGTAAAGGCGAGCTGGCCGGCAAGGATATTCTTCTGGATTCCAGCGCACCGGAACTCACAAGCTCTGTAATTGACCGCAGTGCGACAGCAATTGCAAACACAGTAGTGAACTATGTGTGGACAAAGGTTAAGACTGTTGTAGAAAAAGTAGTGAAGGTTCTTTGTAAGATCCCACTTCTTGGCAAACTGATCAAAAAGATTGTCAAGAAAGTAGTGGAATGGGTGGATAAGCTGGTAGAAGTAATCCTCTATTCAGATGCAGAAGCCAATCAGACAGGAACGTTTAATAATGCAGGAAATATCGTTTTCAACGGTACTGCACATGTAGGCGGCGGAGCAGCGGGAACCTATATTGATATCTTTGATAAAGACAGTATCAAATACTCCGGACTGGACAGTGAACTGACTACGGAAGACAGAACGACAGAGAAATTCTTAACAGTAAACGAAGACGGAAACACCGTTACGATCAATAAGCTGTATAACGATGACGGTGGAAGCATGAAGATGACCGCAGCAGTTGGAAATATTTCCGGAAAGGGTACGATCATTTCCAACAGTTATCTTCCAAATGTGAATATTACAAATCACACAGATCTGGATCTGGTTGTTATGAATGCGGTGCTGAAAAATGAAAGTGCGATAGCACCGGACATCAGTACAGATGCAGAAGGAAATGATTCATTTACCTATACGGTAGATGAAGACAGACCGGCACTCACCGTAACATCTCTGGGAATCGGTGATGTCACATTTGCAGACGGAAAAGAGACAGATGAGATGAACGGTCGTGTGGAAACAGACCTTGGAGAGGGCGTTCTGACCATCCATATGAATGGCGGCAATCTCTACACAACAGGAGCTTCCTTTGTGGCAGCAAATAAGCTGTATATTGATGGAGCAGGACAGATTGGGCAGAATATGAACAATCCTTTCCGGGCATATGTTTTCGATATCAGCAGTTATGACGGAACAACTGCAATTAAAGCACAGAACGCAAGACCAAATGAAGTAAAGGTTCAGGCAGACGGAGCAATCTATCTTAAGCTTACCCTGGTTCGCGAGTGGATGACAAAGACACAGATGAACAGTGCTTCGGGCATTCAGGCAGAACTGAATCTTGCGGAGGTCATTGGCGGTAGAGGCAGTACGGTAGTCATTGATGTGGCGGCACCAAAGGTTGTATGTGCGAATATGCCGGAGACGGATGATGATTACTACATTTCCATTCCGCGTGGAGAAATGAATTATGTGACACTTCCGGCGGAAGGAAATACATTTAAAGAAGTACAGATTAAGGATGCAGATGGAAAAGAAACAGATTTCTGGATCACAAAGGATGGTATGCTGGTCAATAAACAGGATGCAATCACCTTTGTATCTGATGCTTACAAAGTACAGCAGACGGATAAGTACGACACTTATCTGCTTCCGAATGGTGCAACAGTAGTTGTTGACAAGGTGACAAATAAGCTCGTCAGAGTGATCAACCGGATCTCAGATGATGCGACTGATGATTACAGCGGCGGAATCTTTGACTTCAGCAACCTTTCCGTGACGACAGATACAGATGGAAATCCGGTTATTACCATCACGGGAAGCGGGGCAGAGTTCGACCAGAAAATCACCATGAAGGACGGCATTGCTTATATGGAGATCGGTGTAAACGGTGCAACTACCTACATTGAATCTTCCGGCATGGAGAATGGAACCGGATGGCTGCTGCCAAACGGAATCATCGTCTTCTACAAGCAGGTATTCCTGGATGAAAGAACCAATACTGTAGTGACAGGTAATTTCATCAAGACAGAAACCGACAGTAGTGGAAAGACACATACGTGGATTCTTCTGGAGGATATTGATGAACAGGGAAGAACTTCATACCATGTGGTAAAGGTTACAACCGAAGGCGAAGATAATCATTACATCTTCGAGGAAGGATACCTGTACAACAAGGGTACGATCACAGCGGTAACTGAGAAAGATCTTCAGACTCTGAGTGAAGCAGTAACAGAAGCAACAAACAAACTGAACGCGGAAATGGGAATGCTGCAAAACAGCTATGTGGAACAGATCCTCAGTCAGGTGACAGATACCGCGGCAACAGGAGAAACCTATGCGAATGCAATTCGGGATGCCATTTATGCGGTCATCCGTCCAATCATCACAGAAAATATTGATGTGGCAGTAACGGTGACATTGGGTGCAACGACAGAATATAAAGATTTCTTCGGCAATGTAAGCTATAAGACTTCATGGAGCTTCCGTGTGATTCTGACAGAGGATGACACTTCCAGTGCTATCAGCAGAGAAGGAACCATTGAGAAGGACGATAATACGTCTCTGAATATTACCGCAGCTGCAGTCAGCAATAATGAAGGTTATAGTACAGAAATTCTGCCGAAGACGGTAGAGACTACTGTATATAAGTACAGCGGTAATGATAATGTATATTTCAAGGGGGATGGCAGAATCGTATATGTTAACGTAACCAATTCTTCCAGCGGAAAATCTAGAATATACAAATATTCATTAACGCTGGGAGCAAACGGATGGTATTATCTGACAGCAACTGCAAACGGTCAGATAGGACAGATCCTTACAACACTGAGGAACGTATTCTTCCTGTTTGAGGGTGACAGTCTGATTCCGACTGCAGCGATCAAACTTTCCGGAACCGGAGCAGTAAGTGGAGAGAATCTGAACGGCGGTTATGTGAAGACAACCGATTCGCAGGGAGAGGCAAAGTACTATCGTTTCCTTGATCAGACGACAGATACAAAGGGAATTCTCCTTATTACGGACCGAGTACTTGCACTGTTCCCGAATGGAGAGTACAGCTTTATCGCAACCCAGCAGAATTCCGATAACACTGGTTCGATGATGGATGAGACCATTGGAATTTCTCCGAATATGCAGCAGAAGCTGGACGAGAACGGTGATCCGGTATACACGGAAATGTATATGTCTCTGTATTGGAAGAACAAGAGTGATACTCCTCAGCTTAGTAAAGAGGAGATAAATACTTACTTCTCCGGCTTCGCGCAGTTCAACAAACTTAATGAGCTCTTCAACAGCAACAAAGGAAAGATCAGCTCTCGTGAGAAGGACTTCATGGAGGCACTGGCGGCATTCATTGAGGCAGATTCGAACCTGAAACAGAATATTCAGATTGCAGCTTACTACTTCGTGGATAGCGAAGGAAACAAGCATTATGATTATCTTACAGACAGCGATAAAGTATATGAGATTTACCATGCTGTTACAAATGGAAACGGCGTACAGAAGTATCAAATCAGCGGATATGATATTAAAAATGGACTAATATTTTACAATAGTTTAGGCAACTTGATAAGACAACCGGTTGAGGTTACGAATGGTTATGTATATCTGACGTCAGGAATGCTGGAAAAATTATCGGAAGCATGTTATTCAGATTTAACTACGAAAACCAGAATCCACGGCATCAGCTTCATTCCGGTTATAGAGTATCTGGAGGATACAGTGATCATCGTTCCGATTAAAGATACGGAAGCGAATGATGCATATCTGTACTTTAAAGATGCAGTGGATCCATTTGCAGCATCACGTGACACAAATGGTTACGCAATTATTGACCGCTACACAAGAGTGGTAGATAATTATAAGGTGGACGGTACTACAACAGTTGCAGAGAAGCTTGGACTTTCGGTAGGAACGATCCTGTACCTTGACGCAAACGGCAATATTGTTGCATACCTGACACCGGACGGAACCTTCCGTGCATATGAGTATGGTGAAACCGGAGTGCAGGATGCATATTCCGAATATCAGGTAGATGCTTCAGGCAAACTTACGACCACGATTTCCGCGGGCACACCTACATACTTTATTGAACTTGCCCAGGATGTATTTACCAGTGTATATGGACTGCATGAGGACACCACAGAGAATCCAATGCCTTCATACAGCCTTTACAATTACGATACCGCACATTATTTCGGATACTCCGAAGGTAATAAGTTGGTAGAATTGACCAAGGTTGATGAGCAGTATGGATATGAAGAAAAAGAAGATGGCGTTCATCTGAAGAAAGTTACGACAACCAGATTAAGTCGTGCAAGCCGCGCGGCAGGCACAACGCTGGAGAGTGGTTTTGGCCTTTCCAATGGCTCTTCCATGTTATTGTCTATCATCAATAATACAACGGCAGGAACTGAATTGAAGAATCGGGCATTCTTCATTATGCCGGATGCCTCTTACGTAGATTCTAAGGAAGCTCTGTCCGTACTTGTTGCAGATACTCTGAGAATCTATAGCGAGCTGGAAGGCGATACACGGATCAATCTGGGCACAGTAGAAGGCGGCGATACCTTTATCCAGACCACAAGTCCGAAGAATGGAACCGTATATGTGACCGGAACGATGGATGGCAAGATTAAATCCGATCAGCTTGTTCTTGCAAACAAAGGAGACAGCACTACGCTGTATGGTGATTCGGATAACCCGATGAAAGCAGAATCACTTGGTAAAGATTCTGTTACAAAAGTTCTTTTCTGCCAGGAAATTGTAGAAAATGCAGACGGAACATTCAGCTACGTGGGAGATTTCACCGGAAAAGCTTATGTGGATTTTACCGGAAATGTATTATTCAAGGATTCAGTCATCGGTGGAGATGCTTTAGAGCAGGCAGTTGTTGAATTTTCAGTAACAGGTGGCAATGCAGAATTTAAGAACATGGAGTTTAAAGAGAACTCTACATTTACATTGGAGATTACGGATGAAGGAAATGTAATCTTTGATAAAATTCAGGTAACAGGTGGTGACAATTCAGAAGAGACAGGAAAAGAAGCAGTGCTGGATGTCAGCACAGAGGACGGAACGATCACGACAGGCAATGTGACATTATCCGGTCAGTCAAAAGTCCAACTTACGAACAAGAACGGCAATATTACGATGCAGGATGTAGAACTTCAGGATACATCTGTTCTTGAAACGAACACAACCGATGGAAATGTTATCATTCACAGTGCGGATATTCAGAGCACAGAGAATGGACATGCAACACTTTCCATCACAACGAAAGATACAGAGGCAACCGATGGCAGAACCGGAGATCTGACCATTCAGAAAACGATGAATGCACAGGGGAAAGTTGTACTTGACCTGTCCGGAAGCCTGCTGGCTGTACTGCAGCCGGAGGGATCGAAAGAAACTACAAGTACTTTGATTCTTGGCAAAGATGTTTATAAGAATGGTTCAGAGTTTAAGTTTGGTGGAGATGTTGGTTCTAAGGAACTTCCGCTGGTAGTGGATGTGACTGATTCGAAGGTACCGTTTAAGGTTGTCACAGTGGAAGATATGTTTATCCGCGGTGCACAGCACTACGATCTGACGGAAGACTTTGATAAGGATCCGAATCTGGAAGATGGCGAGAAGACAATCATCATAGATTTAACTCCGGAAGAGATCGCGGAAACGATCACAAAGGCTCTGAATGAGTATGAAGCTGTGATGAATTCAGAAGACAGTACAGAAGAAGAGAAGCAGGAAGCAGAGACTGCATTTGCAGCAGTGATCAAAAAACTGGTATCGCTTTTTGGAACACAGGATACAGACAGCTTCCGTGAACTTCTGGAAGAAAGCCTGACAGATGCCGCGCTGGATGCGTATGACGCATTTGTAGAACGGCTTTACCAGAAGGAGATTATTGAGGAAGTGCTGAAGCCAGTGGATCCGGATGAATCAGATGTAAGCGTTGACATCAACGATGAGGAGGCATTTGAAGAGCAGAAAGCAGAAGCTTTGGAAAAACTCACATCTAAGAAAGAAGAGGAAGCAGAGACTCTCACTGAGGAAGAACTGAAACGTCTGGATCTGCAGATTGCAATTCTGACAGGCGGTATACTGGAAGAAGTCCTGACGAAGGCAGCAGAGGATGAAGAGCTGAAAGATGATGTACTTTTCCAGGCGAAAAAACTAACGGAAGAATATCAGGCACAGATTTTAAAAGATATGCTTACGCAGGAAGAAAGAACCATGGTTCTTAAGAAAGTGATCCTGACCGCAATGAGTGATGAAGATGAAATCAGCAAAGCAACCTGTATTGAACTGTTCAATGGCTGTATGACAGACGAACAGAAGCAGGCAATTCTGGATCAGATGAAGGCAGAGGCTGACAAGAATACACCGGACTATACACCGGAAGATCCGATTGATCTGACTGTAGAAATCGGAACCTCTACCGGTACAAAAGACGGTATCAATATCAGCAACTATGGTGATATTACAGTAACACAGACATCAGGAGATCTGCATGTAGGCGTTATTGAGACGAACAGAAGTGACCTGACTCCTGGAGAAAAGGCACTTGGAAACGTGGATATTTCAGCAGCCGGTGGAAGTATCATCGGTCTTGTACAGGCAGATGGCGCTGCGAATATCACAGCAAATGAAATAACATTAAGCGCAAAGGATTCTATCATTGGACTTGTGGTAGATGAGATTGCAAAAGACTATGAGATTACCAACGAAATCCTGACGAAAGCAGACGGTGAGAAAGCGTCCGCTCCACAGCTTAAAGTGGAGACAGACGGAAGAATCACTTACACGGCTTATGTGGATTACACTGGACAGTATGTATTTGACACGCAGGCTGACACTCTTGTAAGTGCAGAGGCTTTAAATGGTAATATAGAGATTACTGAGAAGAGCGGCAATCTGGGACTTGGTGTGATAAGCGCACAGAAGGGAACTGTGAATCTGACAGCCGGAGCAGTTACGGACGAAGAAGGTAATACAGGTTATGGTGCTGTTCTCGATAAGAGAACAGAAGGACAGACAGTTCCGAATATCACAGCAGGAGCAACCGGCGGAACAAGCAGTATTCTCGGAGGAACGATTGGCACAAATGAAGCTCCAATTATCGTGAATATCAGCCATAAGCTGATCGTAGATGCAATCGGTGATGTGGATCTGGATGCAAAGAACAGCCTGGATGCACAGATCGATACACAGAACGGTAAGCTTACTGTTTCAGCAGAGAAGAATCTGAGTGTCAGCAATACAGATAAATCTCATGGTGGAACCGGAGATATGTATGTAGATTCCCTGACAGCAGGAAATGGCGATCTGACAGTTGCAGTGGATGGAAACTTTGTGGAGGTATCCGAAGGTGACGAAGGTCATAAGGCAGTTCTGAAAGGTAAGAACATTCGTGTTACTGCAGGTGGAACAGTCGGAACCGATGAAAACCCACTGGAAGTGGATGCGGCCGATGGCGGATACTTAAGCGTAATCGCTGAGAGTGCAGTGATAGAAGAGCTTACAGGAAACGTAACACTGGAAAATGTGAAGACAGATGGAGACTTCACACTGAAAGTGCCGGGTGACATTCTGGATGCAAAGGATGACCTTCTTGAGCAAGAGGCAGATGCAAAGGATGCACTGAATCAGGCGAAGGATGTGCTGGATGAGATTAACACAGATCTTCGCGTACAGGAAGAACTGGTTATCCCACCTCTTGAAAAAGCAAAGGAAGAGGCAGAGGCAAAAGAGACAGCGGCAAAAGATGCTCTGGATGCAGCAAAGGCAGCTAAGAATGCAGCCGATCAGGCACTGAAGGATGCTCAGGATGCGGTGGATACTGCAGTACTTGCAGAGGAAGTAGCACAGCAGGCACAGCAGAAAGCGAAAGACCTTGCTGAACAGGCGGCAAAAGAACTGCAGGATCGTCTTACTCAAGACCCTGTTGATGCAGAGGCAGTTGCAGCGGCAGAGCAGAAGCTTAAGGGTGCCGAAGAAGCATTGGCAAAAGCCGAAGAGGCATTGAGTGATGCTGAAAGTAAATTATCGGATGCCGAGAAAGCACTGAAGGATGCGCAGAAGGTATTGGCAGAAGCCAAAGAAGCTCTTGAGGATGCACAGGCTACTTACGATCAGGCACATGAGATCGCAGAAGAAGCGAGAAAGGAACTCCAAGATGCGATAGCAAGACGTGATGAGCTGAAAGCACAGGCTGATAAGGCACAAAAAGATGTGGATGCAGCACAGAAAGCTTACGATGATGCGGCAGCCGATGTAGATAATGCCAAGGACAGAGAAGAGATTCCTACGATTCAGACAGGTGGCAGCCTGGATCTTACAGCAGGCGGAGACGTTGGCAAGAGCAACCATGGACTGTCCCTTGCGGTGGATGGAACTGTAACCGTAGATGCAGGCGGCGATGTACATCTGAGATCAACAGATGACCTTACCATTGATTCTATCCAGAGCAATGACGGAAACGGAACAGTGATGATTCGAGGAACAGGCGACATCCGTGATCTGGAGGGAAGCACAAAGCCGGCGATTCAGGCACAAAAGCTTGATATTTCTACCAGAGGAGATGTTGGAGAAAAAGAGAATCCACTCAGCCTTAAGATCCAAGAACTGAAGGCAGATGGTGAAAATATTTACATTGAAAATGAAGAGGATCTTATCATCGACAGCATCCATGCAGATGAGGAAATCAAACTGGATGTGGGCGGTGACATCAAGATGAAAGATCAGAACTCAATTATCAGCGGAGAGCGTCTGGAGGCAACAATAGATGGAAACTTCGGTGAGAAAGATGCTCCGGTCAGAACAAATCTGGACAAGATTCTTCTGCATGCAGAAAACATTTTCATCCATAATATTTCCGATAGGCTGGATATTGAAGGCATGTATGGAAAAGATATCGACCTTACAGCAAAGGGCGATGTCTCCGGCAAAGATATTGTCGCAGACAATCTGACGATACTGGCAAATGGAAATGCCGGCTACAGGGATAATCCGTTATACATCTATGTGACCGGAAATGTGAATATTAATTCACTCTATGGCGGTGTTTACTATGTAAATGGTTATCGGTTACCATCCGATACGAATGAGGCCGGTAAGGAGACTGTTTCTTTAGGAACTGAAGGTAAAGGCAGAAGAGGCTGTGCAAAAACAGGAGATGCGTCACAGACAATAATGTATGTATATCTGATGCTGTTGTCTTTGGTAGCGATTTTGAGCCTCAGAAAGAGAAGATGGAGAATGCGATAAAGAACAACTGTGTTCGAATAGCAACTAGAATTATTTATGAGCAGGAGCAGCCGGATGGCAGATTCATGAAGCACATTAAGTTCCGTTTTCCGGTGTATTTCAGTGGATACATTAGAAAGAAAGTAACATTTTTAGCTCAATATTGTTAGAAAAGATCAAAAGGACGCTTGTTTTTCAGAATTTCTGAGAGGTAAGTGTCCTTTTCTTATACTCAAAAGATATGGAGGAGATTAGAAATGGAAAAAAAGAGTAATGTGTTCACCAGAGAGCAACGAGTCATATAGAAACCGTCTGTCTAATGTCCAAGGTGAAATAAAAATAATAACAGTATAACAAATAAAATGCAGGTGACATCAGTCTATTGCTGATATCCCTGCATCTTATTTGTTTTATATGATTTACTTACATGCTTTTAAGATGGCTTTCAGATATTCCCAGGAACGTTCGGTGGACACAATGTCTACCCTCTCTTTTACTGAGTGAACATCTGGAAGGTTTGGTCCGAAAGATACAATATCGAGATCTGGTTTCTTGTCAAAGAGAATGCCGCATTCCAGTCCGCTGTGGGTTGTCTCAACCTGTGGATCTGTTCCGTACATTTCTTTATAGAGCTCGATCATCATTGGGCGGAGGGTTGAATTCTCATCGAATTCCCATGCAGGATATTCACCGGAGATTTCATAAGAAGCGCCGATTAATTCACACCACATAGCCAGCTGATTCTTCATGTCTTCCAGTTTGCTCTTCATAGAACTTCTTACCTGGAAACGTACCCTGACTGCATCGTCCTTGGTTTCAACAATTCCTGGGTTCAAAGAAGTCTCTACTGCTTGTGGGAAAGAACGGTCGTAGCACTGTACTCCGTTTGGAATACCATACAGATATTGAATCACACGAGAAGTTGTGTCAGCGTCAAATGACTGATAGATACCTTCTTCCACCGATTCAGCTGTAATTGTCAGGCCTGGTTCGGAACCAAGGAATTCAGCAGAGATCTTGTTCGCTAATTCGGCGGTATCTTTTATGATTGCATCCGTCTGTACGGTATCAACAACGATGACTGCATGATTAAACATGGCAATGACATTGGCAGCAGTACCACCCTGCATATCCATCAGATTAAAGTCATAATCTTTTGCAAGTGTATATAATACACGTCCCATGATCTTGTGGGCGTTACCACGTTGCTTCTGAATCTCAGCACCGGAGTGTCCTCCCTGAAGACCTGTAACTGAGATCTTGATTTTCGTTCCTTTTTCTTCACTCCATTCGATTGGAATAAAGGTGTCATAAATAAATCCACCGGCACATCCGACTGTCAGTACACCCTCTATCTCTGAATCCAGGTTCAGGCATTTCTTTCCCTTTAACTGAGACAGATCAACTGCTTTTGCACCGCCCATGCCAATTTCTTCATCGACTGTGAAGATTGCTTCAATCGGTGGATGAGGAATATCGGTACTTGCAAGAACTGCCATTGCATAAGCAATTGCGATTCCGTCATCTCCTCCAAGAGAGGTGTTCTTTGCTCCGATAAAACCATCTTCCACAAAGAGGTCAAGCGGATCATTCTTAAAATCGTGATCGCTGTCTGGTGTCTTCTCGGTTACCATATCCAGATGACCCTGTAAAATAACTGGTTCACTGTCTTCATAACCCGGTGTTCCCGGCTTCTTGATAATGACGTTGTTCACTTCGTCCTGTATGTATTCCAGATTGTGAGCTTTTGCGAATTCTACGCAGAAATCACTTGCTTTTTTCGTGTAAAATGTTCCCCTTGGCACTTTACTAAGCTCTTCAAAGTAGTGGAATACTTCTTTTGGTTCAATGTTAGATAAAGCTCCCATTTTTATTTCCTCCGTTTATAATAAATGTAATTATAGTATAGCATAAAAAAGGACTTTTGAAGACAATCAATCAGAAAAAGTCCCTTCTAATGTTAGAAGCGCTCTTTTCTTATCGATTCCACCGGCATATCCGGTCAGGCTTTTGTCACTTCCAAGAACCCGGTGACAGGGAATGATGATGGAGATGGGATTATGTCCGACGGCACCGCCGATTGCCTGTGCTGACATATGGGTAAGGTTCTGTTGTCTGGCAATGGCCTGGGCAATCTGTTTATAGGTCGTTGTCTCTCCATAAGGTATCTTTTTTAATTGATTCCACACATTTACACGGAAATCCGTGCCGGAAAGGGATAACGCAGGAGTAAAGTCTGGTTCCTGACCCTGAAAATAGATGTCAAGCCAGTGGCAAGTTTCCAAAAAGATGGGAAGCTTTTGACAAACAGAGTCAGCAGACAGATTGGATCCGAAGTATTTCTGCCCGTCAAACCATAATCCGGTTATGGCCTCGCCATTACTTGCCATAGTAATATCTCCCAATGGGGAGTGGTATTTGTACTGATATTGCATAATATAGACCTCCATGAAAGTAGGATGTGCCTTTAGAGTGACGCATGTCTAGGAGATGATTCCCTGGGCATGCTCTAATTCGGCATAGGCTCCGTTTTTTGCAAGAAGTTCTTCCCGTGAACCTTGTTCCAGGATGCCTTTTCCCTCTACAACAGCGATTCGGTCTGCGTTGCGGATTGTAGAAAGTCTGTGTGCAATCACGATACAAGTCTTATCTTCACTGAGACGGTCGAGACTTTGCTGGATCTTCTGTTCTGTGACACTGTCCAGTGCGGAAGTAGCCTCATCTAAGATCAGGATTGGAGGGTTTTTTAGAAAGACTCGTGCGATAGAGATTCGCTGCTTTTGCCCTCCGGAGAGTACAACACCTCTTTCTCCGATATAGGTATTGTATTCGTCCGGCATCTGCATGATCTCATCGTGAATCTCTGCCAGATGGGCGGCTCTCATGACCTCTGCATCTGAGGCATCCGGACGTCCGTAGCGTATATTGTCCATAATCGTGCCGGCAAACATGAAGACATCCTGCTGGATGATTCCGATGTGTTTTCGCAGACTTTCCTGCGTAACATCCCGGATATCGGTACCGTCAATCGTGATGGATCCGGAATCGACATCGTAGAATCTCGGAAGCAGGTGGCATAATGTCGTCTTTCCACTTCCAGAGGAGCCGACAAGTGCGAATGTTTCGCCGGGGGCAATATCGAGATTGACATGTTCCAGAACCTCTGTGCCGTCATCATAAGAAAAGCATACATTATCATAGTGGATATGGCCTTCTACGCCCTTTAGTTCAACCGCATCTTCCTTATTATTGATCTGTGGCTGAGTACGCATGATTTCCAGAAAACGTGCGAAACCGGCAGAGCCTTGTGTGTAGATCTCCATAAATTGTGCAAGCTTGCGGACCGGGGCAGTAAAGGTTGAGACATATAGGGTAAATGTAATAAGATCTACGTAATCCATCTTCTGGTTCATGATCAGAAGTCCGCCGATTGCGATGACAGCGACCTGCATGATTCCTACGGTTGCTTCCACGCCTCCGTTAAACAGTCCCATGGCTTTGTAATAGCCGACTTTGCTTTCTTTAAAATGCTGGTTGGCAATTGCGAATTTGGTTTCTTCAGAGTCCTCATTGGCAAATGCTTTGGCAGTACGGATTCCTGAGATTCCACTTTCGATGGCAGCGTTGATCTCGCCGGTCTTTTTCTTGACTTCGATATTGGCCTGCTGCATCTTCATGCGCTGGCGGATGGAAAATGCCAGACAAGCTGGAATCAACAGAAGCAGTACGAGACTTAATGGGATGTTAATTGTCAGAAGAACAGCAAGCGCACCGATAATCGTCAGAGTGCAGGTTAAAATGATCTCCGGACCGTGGTGCGCAAGTTCGACGATCTCAAAAAGGTCATTGGTAACCCTTGCCAGTAACACACCGGTACGATTCTTATCAAAGTAACTGAAAGACAGAGACTGCATGTGTGTGAATACATCTTCCCGCATATCGGCTTCCACGAGAGTTCCCATGGTATGGCCGATGATCGTCACCAGATAATTAAATACAGCTTTCAAGATGTATGCAAGAAACATGATCGCCATTACGACAAAAAATGTATGAAAAACATTTTGAGGCAGTAGGGTGTTCATAGACCATCTTGAGACATATGGGAAAATCAGATCAATCAATGCGATAATGACCGACAGAATCATATCAATGGCAAATCCTTTTTTGTGGGGGCGGATATAGGATGCGAAGACAGCCAGCTTCGATCCATTGTAATTGATTGGTTTCTTTTTTGTATTATTTTCTTTACCTATAGAGGTATCCATATGTATTCCTTCTTCCTGATTCAATTATTCATATATAATAGTTTGCAGTGTTTCCTGCATATTCCAATCCAAAAACAATTTCATTATTAACATAATTGACAGAAAGTGTCAATAAATCGGGATCATTTCTTTTCAGAGATTCAGCAGCGTTATTGTAGTATCTCTTGACAGAACATAAAAAAAAGAGTTCAATTAATGTCAGGAGGAAATATAATGGTAGAATTAAATGAAGAAATGAAACAGTATATGCTGCGGTTCGGATGGAAGAACCTGACGCTGGATATAGAAGAGATTACCAGTTGATGCGCCCCTCCGCGCAAGGAGATGTCAGTAGGAGTTACTGATAAGGCGAAAGAAGAGATGCAGGAAGATGGATATGTCTGTGAACAAAGCGAACTGGGTAATGTGTTCTATCCAGAGGAAGGAATTATTGTATCAGATAAAATAGTAGTAAAACGTATGGAATATCCGTGGCTTACCTGCTTTGAAGTGGAAGGGATTGAGATTATAAAGCCAGAAAGGAGAGTGGGAATATGATGATTTCAGATATATATAAAAATAAAAAGAGAAGTTTATCTTTTGAAATATTTCCTCCGAAAAAAGATGCAGAACTAAAAAATATTGATGAGACATTGTCCATCTTGTGCGAATTAAAACCAGATTTTATCAGTGTGACATTTGGTGCAGGCGGCAGTTCTAACTGTAATCGGACCATTGAATTAGCGAAGAAAATCAAATATGAGTATCATGTGGAGCCGGTGGTCCATCTGACTTGTCTTTGCTATGATAAGGCAGAGATTGATGAATTTTCGAGAGTATTGATGCAGGAAGGAATGCAGAACATTCTTGCACTTCGGGGAGACCGGAATCCGAATGTCCCAGAAAAAGATGAATTCAAGCATGCGTCTGATCTGATTGCTTATCTAAAGGAGAAAGGTGATTTCTGCATTGCCGGGGCATGTTATCCAGAGTGCCATCCGGAATCAGAAAACAGGGTCAGTGAGATGCGCAACCTTAAGAAAAAGGTAGATGCCGGAGCAGAAGTGCTGTTATCTCAGTTGTTTTTTGATAATGACCGTTTCTTCCGATTCGAAGAGGACTGTAGGATAGCCGGAATAGATGTGCCTGTGATTCCGGGAATCATGCCGGTGATCAATGCGGCACAGATTCAGAGAATGGTGACAATGTGCGGAGCGTCTTTCCCGGAACGTTTCCAGAAGATTATTGATAAATATGCAGATAATAAAGAAGCATTATTTGATGCAGGAATGTCTTATGCATTGAGCCAGATTATTGATCTTCTGACCAGTGATATTGATGGAATTCATCTGTATACTATGAATAATCCGGTGGTTGCAGGAAAGATCTGCGAAGGAATCCGGCATATTATATAGAATGAAAAGCCAGAATATAATAATTTGTACAAAAGAAAAAGATACATAGGAGGAAGAAAAGATGTGGCTTGGATTTGCAGTTGGCTCGGCTTTTTTTGCTGGCATCACATCTATTTTAGCAAAATGTGGAATTAAAAAGACAGATTCCAATGTGGCTACGGCAGTTCGTACATTTGTAGTATTGATATTCTCCTGGCTGATGGTATTTGTTGTCGGCTCTCAGAATCAATTAACTACATTATCGTTGAAAAATTTATTGTTCCTGGTATTGTCAGGCCTGGCTACCGGTGCCTCCTGGTTGTGCTATTTTCATGCATTGCAGATTGGAAATATCAATAAAGTAGTTCCAGTTGATAAGTTTAGTACAGTTCTTACGATCATTCTGGCGTTCATTCTGTTGGGAGAGCCGGTTAGTATCTATAAATTAATGGGAATTGTAGGAATCGGTGTTGGAACTTGGCTGATGATCCAAAAAAAGGAAACGACAGAACCGAAAAAAGAAGGGAAAGGCTGGTTCTTTTATGCGCTGTTATCAGCAGTCTTTGCCAGTCTGACCTCTATTCTGGGAAAGGTCGGCATTACTGGAGTGGATTCGAACCTTGGAACTGCGATTCGAAC
This sequence comes from Bariatricus sp. SGI.161, assembly GCF_050313695.1. Lineage (NCBI taxonomy): Bacteria > Bacillati > Bacillota > Clostridia > Lachnospirales > Lachnospiraceae > Bariatricus > Bariatricus sp. SGI.161. The sequence goes on along the minus strand of NZ_JBNPLX010000001.1, from coordinate 268,435 downwards.
GATTGTCGTATTGCTTATGGCATGGGTGGTTGTGTTTGTGACAAAAAAGCAGAACGATGTAAGGTATCTGGACCGAAAAGAGCTGAGATATATTGTGCTGTCCGGTTTTGCAACCGGTGCTTCCTGGCTGTGCTATTACCGGGCTTTACAGACTGGACCAGCCAGCCTGATCGTACCGATTGATAAATTAAGTATTGTAGTTTCTATTATATTTTCTTATATCGTTTTTAAAGAAAAATTATCGAAAAAGGCTCTCTTTGGGCTGCTTTGTATTGTTAGCGGAACACTGGTAATGCTGGTGGGATAGAGCCAAATGATTTGATTGAGAAAAGAGATGAATGATTGTGACAAAAAGTATGACGGAAGGCAGACCGTTAAGATTGATCTTACAGTTCGCCGTTCCGCTATTAATTGGTAATCTGTTGCAGCAGACATATAATCTGATAGATGCTGCGATTGTAGGAAGGGTACTGGGAACAAAAGCGCTGGCCAGTGTAGGAGCATCCAGCAGCGTGCAGTTCCTGGTACTTGGTTTTTGTATCGGGATCTGTGCAGGGTTCAGTGTGCCGGTAGCGAAGTTCTTTGGCGCTGAGAAATTAGAGAAGATGAGGGAATATATTTTCCACGCAGCTGTCTTGACCGTGTTTTTTGCATGTATCATCACAACGGTCTGCGCACTTTTGTGTGCGAAAATCTTGCACATCATGTCAGTGTCAGAGGATATCTATGAGAATGCATATCAGTACTTATTGATTATATTCCTGGGAATTCCATTTACGTTACTCTACAATCTATTGTCCAGCATTTTGAGGGCAGTAGGAGATAGCAGAACGCCATTTGTATTTCTTGCGATTTCCACAGGATTGAATATTTTGCTGGATTTATTCTGTATTATGGTGCTTGGCTTAGGATGTGCCGGTGCAGCGGCTGCGACCATAACTGCGCAGGCTGTCAGCGGTATTTTGTGTCTGGTATTTATATGGAAACGTGTGGAAGTTCTGAAGTTATCACACCGGAATTGTCGATGGAATGGTGCAGTTACAAAGAATCTTCTGGCCATGGGAATTCCGATGGGATTACAATATTCGATTACGGCAATTGGAAGTATGGTCATGCAGTCAGCAAATAATGGCTTAGGAAGCGTCTGTGTCTCAGGATTTACTGCAGGAGTAAGGATCAAGCAATTCACCATGTGCCCATTTGATGCTCTCGCAACAGCCGCCTCCGTATTCTGTGGGCAGAATCTGGGGGCTGGAAAGGTAGACAGGATTCGAAAGGGGATTCTTCAGACAGTGGCAGTTGGTGTATTGTATGGAGGCCTGGTAGGACTTTTGTTGATATTTGAAGGACGGAACTTATCCATGATCTTTATCAGCAAAGAAGAGGTGGAAGTATTAGACGCAGCAGCGAAGTATCTGCGCTGCATGGGATATTTTTACTGGAGTCTGGGAATTCTGAACGTGTGCCGTATGAGCACACAGGGATTAGGATATTCTGGACGGGCAGTTTTTTCCGGAGTTACGGAAATGTTTGCCCGGTGTATCGTAAGTCTGGGGTTCGTTCAACGCTTTGGCTATACAGCAATCTGCTTCACAGACCAATCCGCATGGATTACCGCATGCTGTTATATCATACCAACATGTTATCTGTGTGTCAGACAGATTGCGAAAAAGGTAGAGGGCAATAGACAGATTGAGCAGAATAAAGTAAAATAACAGCAATAAATCACAGATGTTATGAAGGAAAGGAGCCTACGCATGGAACAGCAGGAAAAGGTTCATAAGAGACGTCCCCGTTATTCTGGGACACATCCAAAAAAATATAGTGAGAAATACAAAGAACTGAATCCAGAAAAATATGCAGATACGATTGAAAAGGTTATCCAAAAGGGTAGTACTCCGGCAGGGATGCACATTTCAATCTGTGTAAAGGAAATCTTAGATTTCCTCAAGATTCAGCCAGGGCAGAAGGGCCTGGATGCAACACTGGGTTACGGCGGACATACGCAGCAGATGTTACAATGCCTAGATGGCAAAGGGCATATCTATGCTCTGGATGTTGATCCGATTGAGTCTGTGAAGACAACAGAACGGCTGAGAAAGGCCGGTTATGGAGAAGATATTCTGACGGTTCGCCTTCAGAACTTTGCTGAGATTGATAAAGTGGCAGAAGAAGTGGGAAAATTTGATTTCATTTTGGCGGATCTCGGTGTATCATCCATGCAGATCGACAATCCTGACCGTGGATTTACCTATAAATTCGAAGGACCGTTGGATCTTCGGCTGAATCCAGAAAAGGGAATCAGCGCAGCAGAACGACTGCTGGAAGTAGAAGATGAAGAGCTGCAAGGAATGTTGGAAGAAAATTCGGATGAACCATATGCAGAAGAGATTACCAAGACAATTATGTCTTGGAGGCGAAAAGGAAAATGTCCTGAGACAACGATTCAACTAAAAGAAGCAATTGAAGAAGCATTGAGATTTCTCCCGGAAAATGAACGGAAAGAAGCCGTGAAAAAAGCATGTCAGAGAACATTTCAGGCATTGCGCATTGATGTAAACCGCGAGTTTGAGGTCTTATATGAATTCCTGGAAAAACTGCCGGATGTACTTGCACCTGGAGGAAGAGTGGCAATACTTACCTTCCATTCAGGCGAAGATCGTCTTGTGAAGAAGTCGTTTAAAAATTTCAAAAAAATGGGAATCTACAGTGACATTGCCAACGATGTGATTCGTCCTTCCGCAGAAGAATGTGCAAGAAACCCTCGTGCACGTTCTACAAAGATGCGTTGGGCAATACGGGCATAGAAGAGGAAGAGCTAAGGGGAACACATGGAAGAAAAGAAAGTAAAAAAACAAGATTCTGTATGCACGGTGGCAAAGAAATGTGGAGGATGTGTATATCAGGGAATGCCTTATAAAGAACAGTTGAAAAGGAAACAGAAACAGGAAGAACAGCTTCTGAAGAAATTCTGTAAAGTAAGTCCGATCATCGGCATGAAAGATCCTTATTATTATCGGAATAAAGTACATGCTGTTTTTGACCGGGACAGACGCGGTAATATTATTTCCGGTACTTATCAGGCCAATACGCACCGTGTGATTGCAGTGGAAGACTGTATGATCGAAGATAAAAAGAGCCAGGAGATCATTCGGACGATCCGGCACCTTTTGAAATCTTTTAAGATCAAGACGTATGATGAAGATACCGGCTATGGCCTCCTTCGCCATGTGATGGTCAGAAGAGGGTTCCAGACAGGAGAAATCATGGTTATCCTGGTACTGGGTTCACCAATACTTCCGTCAAAGAATAATTTCATCAAAGCGCTTCGGAAGGAACATCCAGAGATCACCACAATCATTCTGAATGTTAATGATAAGCAGACGAGTATGGTGCTGGGAGAAAAAGAAAAGGTTATCTATGGACCGGGATTTATCCGGGATACGCTGTGTGGATGTACCTTCCGTATCTCCCCACAGTCTTTCTATCAGGTCAATCCCGTACAGACAGAAGTCCTGTATCAGACCGCCATGGAATATGCTGGCCTTCAGGGAAAAGAAAGCATAATCGATGCATATTGTGGAATCGGAACTATCGGTATGGTGGCAGCAAAGCAGGCAAAACATGTTCTGGGGATAGAACTGAATAAAGATGCAGTGCGGGACGCAAGGATGAATGCCAAAGAGAATCAGATGAATAATATAGAATTCCGACAGGGTGACGCAGGAAAGTTCATGGTAGATATGGCAAAAAAGCACCAGAAGGTGGATGTTGTATTCATGGACCCTCCGAGAGCCGGAAGTGATGAGAAATTCCTGTCATCGGTTGCGCAGATGGGGCCGAAGAAAGTTGTGTATGTATCTTGTAATCCGGTGACACTGGCACGAGACCTGAAATATATGGTGAAGCATGGGTATAAGGTGGAGAAGATACAGCCGGTTGATATGTTCCCGTTCTGTGACCATGTTGAAACTGTCTGTCTACTGACACAAAATCTTGCATAATAGATGCGGGAAAATATGTAAAAAACACAAGATATTGTGGTTTGCGGAAACAAATAATTTGGCAAAACTAAGTGCAAAGAAGCCCGTAAATAAGGGAGATTTAGGGGGGATGGGGTTTTGCAAAATTGTTAATACTGGCTATGTGGAGCAGTCGTTTGGCTGTCGAGAAAAACCCGGTAAACCAAAGACTTCCGCAGCTTTGGTGTAAAAATGGATGTGTGTTTCAGTTTCCGCAGAATGACAATGCGGAAACTGATTTACCCCAGGGGATAGAAATTTGTGAACAGGTGATATACATTTTGGCAAAAGGGATACTTTTTCGCAAAAGAGAAACAGTAAAAACGTATGAATATGGTACTGTAAAACAAAACGCTGGAGCATGGAGATTTTCCATGTACCAGCGGTTTGCTGTTGACTCAGCCTATCGCAGCAGTGGCATACTGCCTGTGAGCTTGTTGACCTTTTTCTTAGGGCCTACTGGATAGATGCACTTGGATGTGGTATATTGTAAGCAATCAAAATAGTAGTGGTACGGCATGGAGGAACAGCAGAATCCATTAATTTTGAGTGGGAGCAGCAAATTTAGAAGTCTGAAGGAGAAAATATAAAGTGAATATAAATGATAAAAGAACAGATATTGAGGCTGTTATAACAAGTTATAATCAAGGCCCTATGATTCTTGAAGCAGTACAGTCGTTGTGTAACCAAACATTAATACCTGAAAAAATTATTATCGTGGATGATGGTTCGACAGATGAATACTCTCTAAACATATTGAACGAAATTGAAAAAAATACGGATTTACTAATTCCGGTAGTGATACATTATCAAGAAAATGGTGGTGTATCATCTGCAAGAAATGCCGGAATTAAAAAATCACAGGCATCAATGCTGTTAATCCTTGATGGAGATGATAAGCTTGAACCTACATACATTGAATATGTCAGTAATTTACTTTGTGACAATCCATCGATGGTTGCGGCTTCATCTTGGATGCATACTTTTGGAGTTTTAGATGCGGTGGTTCGCCCTACTGGTGGAAATATAGTACCATTTTTATCGCACAATTGCTGTCCGGCAACGCATATTCTTCGTAGAGAAGTTTACGAACAATGTGGCGGTTATGATGAGTCCATGCGTTCTGGATTTGAGGATTGGGATTTCTTTTTAAGTATGTTAGAAACTGCACCAGAAGCAAACATTGGAATGGTCGAAAAACCGTTGATTAACTATCGTACAGCACCTGCCTCAGCTAATGTAAAAAGTATGAATAAGCGGCTTGAACTTATGCGTTATATTACTAAAAAGCATATCAATAGTTATTACTCGCATATTTCAGATGTATTGTTAGATATTGAAGCAATATCTAATTCGAGATTATATGGATGGGAGAACGAGATTATTCATTCAATAACACGTTATCAAGATTTGAGTGAATCATCAAAAGATTTTATAAAAAACCCGTCATACGGTGATGGAGGAATGGCTTCTACAGTCCGAATTATGTCAATTAATAAGTAGATATACAACCGCTAGGTTGCACGGATTGAAAATCCAGCATCTAAATAGGCCAATGATTATACAAAACATCAATGCCACGGAGATACTGATCAGAACTAGATAGTCGACCGCAGATATGGTATGCTATAAGCAATCAAACTGGTGGAGGTACGGGCATGGAAGAACAGCAGAATTCATTGACTTATGAAATCATCAAAGCGGCGGTTGCTGGAGAAAGATGGGCAACAGAAAAAGTCATTGCACACTACGATTCTTATATTGAAGAACTCGCCACAGTGAAAGAAAGGCGGCCGGATGGCAGCGTGAGAACCTATGTGGACGAGGACATGAAACAATCCATTATTCTAAAACTGCTAGAGAAGATACCAGACTTCCCGATGGATGAAGCGGAGAGGATAGCAGAAGGGAAAAAGATGAGGGGATATAATACTTGCGTATAGTGGTGTCTGATTTCACGAAGTATCGGGCTTGAAAACAGTTCGAGGGTACATTATGTGGTAGAATAGCCCGAAACAAGCCCTATATGTGGGAAAAATCCGGTTCATGCAGAAATCAGAGTACATAAAATTTGTGTGTTTCTTGGACGAACGGTTCATACTCATGGAAGAATAAAAGGGTGGGGTAAACTTCTGAAAAAGAAGCCCCCACCTTTTCGCATAACTAAGAGGGTGTCAGAACTTTTCCGCAAAACGGAAAATGCGTTTGTACCTTTTCGCAAAAGAGGTTTAGATATATCAATAAGGCTGGTGAAGGTTTGTTAGATCGAAAATGGAATTGTGATGCTCTTGTTTATGCCACATTCTTGTTCATTGTTTATTTGTTGATAATTCCATGTTAAAATGTTCTTGAGGTGAGAAAATGCAGTATAAAATTTTGATTGTGGATGATGACAGGGAAATGCTCAAAATGCTCAAGAGCTTTTTTGAGATAAAAAAATATTCTATATTTACGGCAGAAGATGGGATGGAAGCAATGAAGATGTTGGAAGTAGATCCGGACATCATATTATTGGATGTGAATATGCCGCAGTTTGATGGAATGGAGGTTTGCCGCAGAATCAGAGACAAAGTGGCCTGTCCTATTTTGTTTTTGACCGCAAGGGTGGATGAACAGGACAGAGTGAATGGGCTACTGTCCGGTGGAGATGATTATATTTTAAAACCATTCAGTTTGAAAGAGCTGGATGCAAGGATTACCGCGCATTTAAAACGTGAAGAACGTCATAAAACAAAATCAGAGTATAGCTTTCAGGGTGAACTCCTGATCGATTATACGGCAAAAACTGTGCAGATCAATGGGAATGATCTGGAACTGACGAAACTGGAATATGGAATTATTGAATTTCTATCTATGAATCCGGGACTTGTTTTTGATAAAGAAAGAATTTATGAAAAAGTCTGCGGATATGATGCAGAGGGAGACAGCCGGGTGGTTACAGAACTGATACGAAGAATCCGAAAGAAAATGAGCCTGCAGACGGAGAACGAGTATATAGAAACGGTATGGGGGATGGGATATAAATGGATAAAATAAGAAACCTTTCCGTCAGAAAAACGATACTCTTGTATTTGTCGGTTGGTTTGCTCTGCAGCTTTTTCTCATCGGCTGTGATTGTGGAAATTGCCACCTACACTCAAGAGCAGGTCTGGTGGAACTATGTAGATCAGGATAAATATTTTGAAGCGGTGAACGGGGAGGGAGGAGAGAAAAGTTATTATAGAGCAGAGATTCCCAGGCCATCCTCGTCAGATATGAGCAGTGCGGACCGTAATATCTCTGAATTTTGTGATTTTTTACAGACATATATCGCTTTGATTTTATCTGCCGTGGCATCTTGCGCATCTGTTTTTCTTTTTTACAAACATAAGCTGAAACAGCCCATCGAAGAACTGGAACAGGCATCCAAACGGATTGCAGGAAACGATCTGGATTTTCACATCACTTATGAAAATCAGGATGAAATGGGGCGTTTGTGTGGGGAATTTGAGCGGATGAGGGGACAGCTTGCCCAGAACAATCAGGAGTTATGGCGAATGGTTGAGGAGGAGAGAGTTCTCCGGGCAGCGATTGCACATGATATCCGCTCTCCTTTATCTGTCCTGAAAGGCTATCAGGAGATGCTGATGGATTATCTTCCGGATGGAACCGTTGATACAGAGACTGCAATGGAAATGCTGTCGGAGAGCTGGAAGCAGATCGAGCGCATGGATCATTTTGTGGAGACCATGCGGAAAATGAGCAGCCTGGAGCAAAGGACGCTTCTAAGCCGACCGATTACAGCGAAAGAGTTGGAAGATGATATCAAGGCGGAGCTTGTGGTACTGGAAGCAGAGAAGGAAAAGCAGGTTGTTCTGGAACTGAGAGAAATAGGGGATGTCTTTTTGGGAGACAAGGAAGTGATCCTTGAAGTGACAGAAAATTTGCTGTCCAATGCTCTGCGGTATGCGAAAAAGCAGATAACAATAAATGTCAGCGTGACGCAACAAGAACTGAAGATTTGCGTGGAGGACGACGGAAGTGGTTTTGACAGGGATATGGAGACAGTCACAAAAGCATTTTATCAGCAGAATGTAAAAGACAGCCTGAATCATGCAGGCATGGGAATGTATATCAGCAGACTATATTGTGAGAAGCATGGAGGCCGCCTTGTGGTGGAGAATAGTGAGGCGGGCGGGGCTGCAGTGACAGCTATATTTTGCCGGATCGTGTAAACGGTCCGGTAATTTTTTTCGTTTCTTTTTTGTATTGTCTTTTTGTTGTGATTTGAGATCTACAATAAACATATCAAAAAGAAAGAGGTGACGGCTATGAGTGTCATTATGAGAAGAGAGATTAAAAACTTTCTGAAAAGGCCATTGTTTTGGATCGGTGTGTTTATTGTAGTTTTGGGGGTGTTCCAGGATGTCCGGCCTTATTTTGGGATTTCTTATGTATCCTCTGATAAGGAGATATCTTTGAATACTCCGTCAACGATTGATGATGCAGATATTACAGACGGATATGTTCCCACAAATGAAGAAGATAGACGGAAAATGTGGGAGGAAGGAATACAGAAGAATCTTGTATCCGAGTTTGAAATGGGGCAGGAAGAAGCAGAAGCTGTGATAGAGGAAATGAAAGGAATGGATATTCAGGAAGCGTGTGAGTATCTGGAAACAAAATATCACTATTACAACGCACTTTATGCCTACGAAGATACGGAACTGCATCAAGGAACACCGGAAGAAATCAATTCTTACATTAAGAGTAAATTGAAATCTCATCGCTTTTCGTACTATTTTTCCAGAAAATTTGCGGATTTTTCCGGGCTTTATATGGGATTTTTTGCGGCTGTCATGCTTGCGGCCCTGTTCTGGCAGGATACCAGAAAAAATACGTATGAGCTATTGCATACAAAGCCGGTTCGGGCGGGACAGTATGTGATTGGAAAAGCAGCAGGAGGCTTTTTGGTCTGCCTGATTGTGCTGGCGATTTTAAATCTCATATTCTGGGCGGCTTGCTGCATCTTTACAAAAGGCAGCGGTTTTGAGGTAAATCTGATGGATTTCTTTGCGGCAACGGGTCTTTATATTTTGCCGAATATGCTGATGATCGTATGTGTATATGGTTTGATTTCCCTATTGTTTAAAAATCCGCTGCCTGCAGTACCGTTCCTCATCTTATATATGGTGTATTCCAATACCGGCGGCAGAAATGCGGAAGGGGTATATGGTTATTATGGAAGACCGCTGGCTATCATGGTGCGGTTCCCTGGCCGATTCTTTGACACTGCGGAGCCGCCGATGGTATTGCTGAATCAAAGCTTTCTGATACTGGCAGCGATAGGAATTATTCTAATCTGTATACAGCTATGGAAAAGGAGGAGGATGTAATGGGGAAGGAAGTGAAGATCTGTTTATCCCTCTACAAGATCGTATATTCCACTTTTTTCGTGAGTATTTTATGTGTAGTCCGGGGAGTGAGCTTTACAAATGAAATAGGAGTTGCGCTGGAGCCTCCATTGGCCTTACTTGCGGCCGTGTTCTGTGCAGATACTTATGTACAGGAAATTGTCAGTAAAAGGGCGGAAGTAGAGCGTCTGTATCCGGTAAAAAACAGAACACTTTCTATCATAAAGAGGATGATGGTACAAGAAGGCTATCTGTTCCTTCTTGCAGCGGCAAGTTATGGAATGTATGGTATCATTCAAAAACCGCTCTCGCTTTATGGAACACAAATTGTAATAAAAGATGAACTAAAAATGTTTTTGGTGTATCTGGCAGCTATTGCTGTTACTCTTATTTTCTGGGGGCTTTTATCCCATACTCTGTCTTGTTTGTTTCGTAATATGTGGGCGGGGATCGGATGTGCCTTAATCCTGTGGATCACAACAAATTCAACGATTGGAGATCGGCTGTTAGGAAAATGGAATGTATTCTCTTATACATTCAGAAATATAGAAGATAATGGGGATCTAAAGTGGATATGTGGGAAAATAGTCTGTGTATGTTTGATCTTGATCATGGGCGCCATGCTACCTGAAATAATAAAGAAAAGAGGATAGAACTATGAGTATTAAGATAAATGATTTGACAGTAACTTTTAAAAATGGAGTGACGGCAATCGATCATGCTGATTTGGAAATCCCGAAAGGGCTGTTTGGGCTGCTAGGGGAAAACGGTGCTGGAAAAACTACGTTAATGCGGGTGCTGACAACTGTGTTAAAACCTACGGGTGGAACCGTTACGCTGGATGGGATGTTATACAGTGAGGGGAATTATGAGAAAATCCAGAGGAAGATCGGATATCTTCCCCAGGAGATTGAACTTTATTCGAACCTGACCGTGCAGGAATGTCTGGAATATATGGGAGACCTGGCTGGGGTATCGAAAAAAGTGTGTAAGGAACGTATCCGGTATTATCTGGAAAAGACCAGTCTGATAGAACATCGCAGGAAAAAAATGCGCCAGCTTTCCGGTGGAATGAAACGAAGGGTTGGACTGATACAAGCCCTTCTGAACGAACCAGAATTTTTGATCATAGACGAACCAACCACCGGCCTGGACCCGGAGGAACGTATCCGCATCCGTAATCTGCTGGTGGATTTTTCAGAAAAACGTACTATCTTGTTTTCTACTCATGTTGTGGAGGATTTGGTAGCGACCTGTAATCAGCTTGCAGTGATGAAAAAAGGAGCATTTCTTTATGCAGGTTCCATGCAGGAATTGATCAATGAAGCAAAGGGGCATATCTGGATCTGCAGGGCTACGGATGAAAAGCAGGCCAGAGAGTTAGAGAAGAAATATCATGTTTCTTCTAAACAGTATGTAGATGGAGAATTGCAGATAAAACTGATCAATAAGGAAAAACCGGACATTGATTGCATTCCTGTATCTGCAACGTTGGAGGATGCCTATATCTATATAACCAACAGGAAGTAGCATACCTATTCATACTCATGGGAGAATTGTTGATATGGGCGATTATAACAAAGAGTGAAAAGTAGTAGTTGTTATTTGAAGAAATAGGCGGAGGTGATATTGGTTGGAACGATAGAAATAATAATGAGGAAGATTGCTCCCTCTGGGAGCGTTTCAGAAACCGTCCTGGTTTCACTGCCGGGTGCGGAAGCCCAGGAAACCACCCATAGTTCCGACATCCTCACCTTCTCTAACCTGGAAATCCGCATCAACGAACAGACCGTCTACCACAATGTCATTCCCGTCCCTCTCACCCACCATGAGTTCTGTATCTTACTCTATCTAGCCCAACATCCGTCCTGGGTTCTTAGCAAAGAGCAGATCTACGAAGCGGTCTGGAAAGCGGACCCGGAGCAATGTGGGGCGGCGGTTGCGAATGTGGTGTACTCGCTCAGGCGGAAGATTGGAGAGGGGGACATAGAAACGGTGGTTGGGAAGCGGGTATCGGTTTGTGGGATAAGTAGTAATTGTGCCGATGGCAATGAGCGTAATATATGTTGCCGCAGGTTTCTGGTTGCCGATTTTTGATATGAATAAGTTTGTGAGTAAGAGGTATTTAAATTTTTTTTAAATACCTCTTGCCTTTTTGGGTGGTGGTGATATAATCTATTTAAAGAAAAGTTGAAATAGATGGGAGGCGGATAAGTTGGCGGTATATGAAATTTTAGCAGCTTTGGCAGATGAGAATCGTAGACAGATATTAGAAAAACTGAAAGAGGGAAAGATAAATTCTGGCGAATTAGCTGCTGCCCTGAACATGACACCGCAGGCGCTGTCATATCATCTTTCCAAGTTGAAAAAGGCGGATTTGATTTATGAAACACGATTTAAAAATTATATCTATTACGAATTAAATCTTTCTGTTCTTGATGAAATTGTTGTTTGGATAGATCATTTAAGAGGAGGTCAAGACCATGAAAATTAAAAAAATCCTATGTTACATTTTAACATTTCTCCCTTTAGTAGTTACCATGATCGCATTGCCTTTTTTGCCAGAACAAATTCCGGCTCACTATGGTATAGATAATCAGGTAACACGTTGGGGAAGTAAGTATGAGGCTCTTATCGTGCCTGCCATTACGATTGTTTTTGGGATATTCATGTTGATGCTGACAAAGTACATTGCAAAGAAAGAAAAGGATGGAAAGAATAATGAGAAAGTAACTATTATTGCGGCAATCATAGCACTTGTTATTTTTAATGTGTTGAGTTTCTTTTTCCTCTACACAGATTTTAATAAAATTGAGAATCTTTCCCTGATTTCACTTAATATTGACCGTCTTACCTTTGCAGGTTGGGGAATACTTATGATTATCTTGGGAAATGTCATGCCGAAATTACGGATGAATTCGATTATTGGCCTGCGTACCAAGTGGAGTATGAAAAATGAGACCGCATGGAAAAAGAGCCAATTCTGCGGCGGTATTTCATTTATTGCGGTGGGTGTTATTATCCTTATAATTTGCATACTGGTTAAAAATATTGATTATCTCATGTGGGTAACGGGAATTTTAGCTGTACTTATAGTTATTGATGTTTGGATGACATACAAAATCGCTCAAAAATATTAGGAAATGCTGAGTGGCAATGGAATATGAATTATAGAAAGAAGGGAGAAAATGAAGTTCATAAACACTAGAAAATTTTCATGGGTTATTTTGGGAATAGGAGTTGTTGTAACGATAGCTGCGTTCTTTTCCCTACCTGAAATAATACCTATGCATTTTACCAGAGGTGTTGCAGATGATTTTTCAAGTAAAAGGGAGATATTCTTCTTTCCGGGACTGCAACTCGTGATTATGGTATTAAGCGGAAACAAGAACATAAAATATTTGCTTACACATTCGAGAAGAACTCTGAATGATGTTCAATATAATTGGATAATAAACGGACTTTGTATATTTATTCTGATCGTAGAGTGTTATGTTATCTTTAGAGCCTTTCATTAAATGCCAGTTAGACGGAAGATCGGAGATAGGTACATAGAAACGGTGGTTGGGAGCGGGTATCGGTTTCTGGGTGTGGGAGAATGAAAGCAGAGGCAGTTGCTCCGTATTGGAGTGGCTGATCTTTGCTTTTTTCAGATTATTCTTGGAATATCAAGGTGGTTTGACTTGCTTATTTTACCCTGGGAAAATAAAACAAAATCGGATTCAATAAGTACAAAAAAACAGACATTAAGGACGCTCGGTATCAATTAAGGTTAATTTAAGATTACGCAAAGAACACTTTAAGAGCAAGATGATATACTTTTTAGATTAGAATGATAAAAATGAATGCCACAGTAGGAAAGGTGGATATGAAATGAATGAAAATAGAATTATGATTGTTGATGATGAGGTGGATATTTTAAATTTGCTTGAAAAACTCTCAACATAGAAGGTTATTACAATATTACGAAAATTGATAATGGGCTTGACGCAGTAAGTATCTGCAAGCAAATTCAGCCGGATGTCATTATTTTGGATATCGTGCTTCCGGGGATTGACGGCTATGAAGTTTGCAAACGAATCCGGCAGTTCTCACATTGTTCATGTGAGCAATACAAACTGAATGAAAAAAAGCGTAAGCTATGTGTGGTATTGTTTCACACTTATAGAATAAAGAATATACTGGAATAGATGGAACGCCGTGTGCGGTGAAAGTCGCACGCACGGTGTGAAGTGGGAGGAAACTCGGAGATAGTTTCAAAGAGTTACCTATCACTATATGGAAATGGATATATCCCGTGGGCAAAAGAAAAAGATGGAGGTATACCGCAGCAAATGCTATCGAATTTTCAGATATGATGACAAAGAAGTTGGGATGGAGCAGTTATGGGGACAAGCAGTATGTACCACATGTATTGCGATATTATCCATTTGGACGGATTCCAACCGGAACAGGAAGTCAGGCGATTGTACAAGTGGCTATGTTACAAGAAGGAAATGGTGGGGAGACATATTGGAGATGGTTTGGATTTGGCAGCAGGGGGAATGGTGTGCTTGTTTTGCATCATGGTGTGCCGATCAATGCGGCTATATTGAAAGCGGTGTGATACCGAAGTTTGCCAAGTGTGATGACGGTGTAAACTGGTTCCGAAACAACGGACAATTTCAAGATGGAAGTTATACGCCGGCGGCGGGAGATTTTATTTTCTTTGACTGGGGAAATGACGGAAGTATTGATCATGTGAGAATCGTGGAAAATACGGTAGATGGTGTTGTGCATACCATTGAAGGGAACAGCAGTAATGCAGTCAACCGGAGAAGTTACAGTATCGGAAAGTCTTCTATTTATGGTTATGGAGTTCCAATATATAAAACAATCTAGGAAAGAATATCTTTCTTTCCTAGATTGATAGCGTTAGTAAATCTTAATTAAAGTGTCTTAGTATATATAGTGTATAGGGGCTTTATCATAGAAATATTATCAATATGAATAAATTCATGTCCTTAAAATATACATTTCATGGAAAATATAATGCAAAAAAATATTAGTGTGATAAAATCAAGATAAACGAGAAGCAAGAAATTCTATCACAGCAAGAATTTCATCTTGCTTTTGTGTCGGAAATTTTTTGATATTAAGTTCAATTTTTTGAGAGATAGAATCAGTCTCTTCTGTTTGATAATTAATTAAAAGATTGCATAAAATTTCTTGACGAGCTACATGAAGTGCATCTGCAATTTCACAGGCAAAATCTACAGTGAGAGAAGAAGAACCATTTTCAATACGACTTATAAAACTAGGAGAAACATGGAGTTTTTCAGCAAGTTGATTTTGAGTAATACCTTGAGCTTTGCGAATTTCTTGAATACGTTGTCCTGTTTTCATAATGGTATTCATCTCATTTCTTTGCTATATATTGTAACAATAATAGCAATAGAAATAAATTTACATATGCGCAAACTATTTATAAATAGTAAATACAACTGTACTATTAAGGAAAAGGAGGTACGGTTGAATGTTTTATAATAAGAATTAGAAGCGGCAGATGCATTGTCAGAGGAATGTCGTGAGTGTGAAAAAAGGTTTTTTGCTCATCATGCATACTAAGAGAAATTGTGGCTGGAAAAGAGAAAGCTGAAAAATGTAAATGGATAAAAAATATGCCATTTGTGTAAACATTAAAAGAAGTAAACAGATAGCATAGAGGAAGAATGGATATGTTAAGTGTTAAAAATTTAAAAAAGGAATACGATAAATTCAAAATTGATAATGTTAGCTTTTCGGTCGAACGTGGGAAAATTACAGGGCTTATAGGAAATAATGGGGCAGGGAAAACAACCGTATTGAAATGTGTGATAGGAGTTTTACAATATGATTTCGGAGAAATAATTATTGACGGATTAATGCTTGGACATCATGAGAAAGAGTACAAAGAAAAAATAGGAATAGTATTTGATAGTGGATATTTTTATGAAAATTTAACGTTGGAAGAAATGAAAAAAATTATTTCAGTAGCCTATCAGAACTGGGATGAAGAAATGTATCAAGGATATTTAAAGAAATATAAGCTGGACTCAAAACAAAAAATAGAAACACTTTCTCAAGGAATGAAAATGAAATACGCTTTAGCACTTGCGCTGTCTCATAATGCAGAAATTTTAATATTTGACGAACCAACGAGTGGTTTAGATCCTAAAACACGACAATTATTTTGCGAAGAAATGATAGATCAAAAAAAACATGGAAGAACTATTCTGTTTTCTACGCATATTACATCAGATCTGGATAAAATAGGAGATAATATTATTCTTATGGATAGAGGGAGAATTTTAAAGGAAGCTACAAAACAAGAGTTCCTCATGGGGGAATCAACTGTGGAAGCCGCGATGGTGAACTTAATAACTGAAGGAGGAAAAGCATGAAAATATTAACTTTGATAGAGAAGGAGATAAAACTAGCAGGGAATTATTTTTGGCTATCCATAATGGTGTTAATCGGTATTCCTATTTTTTTGAATCAGCAGAGTGGTGGACAATATAGTGGAATTTATACATTAATGATTACTCTAAATTTTTCAATATATTTTCTTTTTAATAATATTTTTTTAAACGAGGATAAATATAAAGGGAATTTATATATGCTGGCATTGCCCTTTGGTAAGAACAGGCTTGTATTGGCGAAATATATATTAGCGATTCTGATGTTCATATTTGCTATAATATGTTATAAGGGGATGGCAAGTGTAGGAGTATATTTAAATATTGTATTTTCTCAATTAAACTATTCGGAGATGTCAATTGTATTTTTTGTGTTTAGTCTAATAATAGGTATATTCTTCCCGATTTATTACAAGTTTTCTTATGCAAAAATAAAAGTCCTTTTGGCGGCAATCATGATTTTTTTACCAACATGGGGATTAGTGATACTTAAATACATTTTGGATATTGAAGTGGTATATCAAAAATTTGTGATAAGTACGTGTGCTTTGATTAGTATTAATATTTTAAGCATTATAGTTATGTTATGTTCTGTGTCTATTTCCATAAAATGTTTGAATTCTAAAAATTAAAATCGTTATATAATCGTGTAGGATGGAATAAATGAAAAAAAGTAATATAAAAAAAAGAATATATCAAATAGTAGGAATAACAATATACATATGTATAATTCTTTTAGTGGGTAAAATGACAAGAAGTTTTTTGAAGGAATTCAAATATGAGATGGGGGAGTTTAATATTGCTACATTAGGGAGTTTTATAGGGGCTTATGTTGTATGCGTATTGATACATGAATTAGCACATTTAATCAGTTTTTTATTGATGGGATTTCCAGTTGTAGCAGCGGAAATATGTGGTATACTTTTGCTTTTTTCACATAGAAAAATCAAAGTGAAAATTAATTTTAGTAGAATTATGTTAGGTGGTTGGCTATTGCCAGTAGTGAAGAAAAATATAGTTTCGTTAAAACAGTACAAACACTATAAAAGAGGTTTTTCATTTGCTTTAATTATGGGGCCGGTGGTTTCTTGTGTGCTGATGGTGTTTTCACTCCTGATTAATATAAAATTAAAAAATGATGATATTTGGTATAGGCAATTTTTCTTTTTGCTATTTTTCTTCTCGGCAGGGTTTGTGATTTCAAGTGTTTTGAAAAAAGGAAATAGTCGTGGGGATATTTATTCATTTTTTTTAATACAAAAAAGAGAAATATTTTTTTTGGTACAGATGTGTGAAAATATAGATATGGAAAAAGAAAAAAATATTTATAAAATATCTAATTGCTTAGTTAAAGGGTTGGAAAAAGAGTTGCAATTTCAAGCGAAGAAAAATAGTAATATTTTAGAAGATGCTATAATAGTTAGTGCAATAAATATTATATTGATGAGATATATTATATGTGGCGATATAAATAGATTCTTCTACGAAAGAACTATTTGAATATTGCATAAATACGTTGGAAACAGATAAAATTCGGTTTATGGAGGAAGAATGTAAAATATTATTTATTCATCTTATATATTATTTGAAATACGAAGATGATCATAGATGGGAAACATTGATTCCATATACCATTAATATTTTTGATGATGATGGAGTAAACCAATATTATAAAGCGCAAATAAAACAAATATGTTATTTGGAAAATAATTTGGAATTTCTAAATGAAAGGGAGAATATAAAAACTTCGTCTTTTTGGGAAATTGAACATTTGCTGAATATACAACAACAAGATGAGAGAAATTTGCTTAAAATTTTTTGTGAGAGTATTAATTAATCATAAATCAATCTTAAATGCCGGATGAATTGAAAAAGTTTAGGGAAATTTTAATTGGGAAATTTATAATACATTAGCATAATATCTGGTGGAGGAGTACATTTAAATTGATTTATTTTATGCTTAATATGCGCTAAATGTATATTAACGTGAATCTTTCTAATGCATAAATATTATTTATTTCCGATTTTAATTATTTTGATCATCGAGACACTTTGTGCTATATATTTTTATATTGCTGAACCAGTCGAAACTAAAAATAGAATTCTGGAAGATGCAGAAAAGTGGTAAACGTCAAATCCTCCGCCTTGAATTTAAATCCGATTCATGCAAAACTTAAAAAACTCAGAAAACTAGTTAGTTTTTTAAAGTAAGGGAGGCATATGAATGGATCGAATCACTCATCAAGTCCGGCTTGCAAACTGGACTAAAATAATCGAACAATGCAACAACTGTCCTGCTGGAACAACTGCAAAGCAGTGGCTCAGCGACAACGGAATCAGTGACAAAAGTTATTACTATTGGTTACGTAAGCTGAGACAAGAAGCTTACGCTAGTGCAGAAAAGGAATTTCCTGCTGTCAGACCTTCGCAAGAACAGCAACCTGCCGTAACTTTTGCAGAGATTCCACTGCCAAATCAGCAGAATTCCATGACGGATACCTTTAGGGCAGATGCTGTTATACATACCGGAACTATGGTGATCGGCATATCAAACACGGTATCTGATACGCTGTTATCTCGGCTTCTGAAGGTGGCTCATCATGCTCGCTGAAGCAGCTGGTGTGAAAAAGATCATCATCGCCTGTGGATTATCCTCACGATATTTTTATCCTCATCTTTTCTGGATATAGAGATATTTACTCATTTCCTCGCAAAAAAGATGAGGATAACATTATTTATCTTAAACCACAGATACGTGCCATTTCAGCTTCATCATCTGGCCATAATGGCTTCTCATCACTTTCCAGATTGCCCGATTCCATCACTTTACGCATCATATCAACTGAAGGGACTGCGTAAATACGTGTTGTTTCAGTTGAGGAATGCCCCAGTATACGGGAAACAAGTTCAAGTTCTGTTGTAAATGGTACCGGCTATTTACCATTTACCAGGCATTACCTCGGGGATGCGTATTACCCGGCGATTATTGACCGGGAGACGTTTGACAAGGCGGAGCAGGAACTTAAAAAACGGGCAGAAAAGCTGGGCAGGGTATGGGAATGCAAATTCCGGCTCACCTGACCATGAATTCCGCATTCTCTTAACAGAGAAGAAATCATCTATGAGTATAACCGTCTCATTGAAGACATTTGGCATTTGGAGCATACAGTCAGTGAATTACAGAAAGACTATGATTTAATGACTGAAGCTTATGAGGATGTATCAAACGAACTCTACGGTTAAGCCAACCTGGGAATGTCTGTACCACGGGCATTCCCATATATTAGAACTAAAGTGGTAAACAATTTCAGTAGCAACTGGTAAACTAATTCGCTAGCGGAGTGGTAAACTTTTTCGTTAGCGGGTGGTAAACTTTTTCATTGACGTTTACACTCAAGACAGGATGCTTTCGAAAAATATGACAAACCATGTATGAAACCACTGCCAGGCGGATGTTACACAGCTTGCGATTATAAAGCAGTCTTAAAAGTCCCTAACAACTACCACATCGAGTATGACGGCCACTACTATTCCGTATTGTACTCTTACTGTGGTAAGCCTGCAATCCTGAAAGCGACTGCATCAGAGATTAGGATCTGTGATCGGTATAACCGGCTGATCTGCACGCATAAGCGGTCTTATAGAGAGTTTCCGCTGTATATCACATTGGATGAACATATGCCGCCAGAACACCTTTATTACAAAGAAGTCAATTCAAAGGATGGTAATTATTACCGCCGTTGGGCTTCTGCCATTGGTTCTGCCATGTCAGAACTGATTGACCGGCTTCTTAAATCATCGAAACACGAAGAACAGTCTTATAATGCCTGTGCCGGTATCCTGCATAAAGTGAAGGTGATCCCGAAAGGTGTTGCTGAAGAAGCTGCCCGTAAATGTATAGAGATCAATTCCTGTAAATATTTTACATTCAAACAGATGTTAAAAAAGATGGATGCAAAAGAACTTCCTGAGCATTCACCTGGAACACTGCTGACTCATGAAAATATCAGAGGAAAGGACTATTACAAGTAAAGGGGGCTCACTAATGGCATACAGGTTAAAAGATTATATTTATAACGATAAACTGACAAAGGATCAGAATGTGCTCATGGACAGACTGTATAAGCTACGCATGTCTGGAATGGCTGAAGCATTTGAGAAGCAGATACTCGAAACGAACAATGGACTGGAACCATTTGAAGTCCGCTTTGCAGCTATCGTAAATCAGGAATGGGATCAGCGCGAGAGCAAAAAATTCAACCGGCTCATGAAGAAAGCAACTCTTAAATATCCATCGGCTGATCTGGACAGTTCTATCTATGATCCTGAACGCCAACTCAATACACACGTCATTGAACTTCTGTCTAAGTGCGACTGGATTGACGAACCGAATAACTTACTGATGACCGGAGGTGCCGGAGCCGGAAAGACACATATAGCCTGTGCGTTATGTATCACAGCTATGCATCAGAACCGTTCTGTAAAATATATCCGTGCGAATACTCTGCTGAAAGA
Source organism: Bariatricus sp. SGI.161 (assembly GCF_050313695.1). Lineage (NCBI taxonomy): Bacteria > Bacillati > Bacillota > Clostridia > Lachnospirales > Lachnospiraceae > Bariatricus > Bariatricus sp. SGI.161. The sequence continues at coordinate 248,068 of NZ_JBNPLX010000001.1, read as the reverse complement.
ATCTGATCATGCACGTCAAGAAGGAACCTACTTCGAATACTCAAACGAAATGGCTTCCTATGATCTTATGGTAATCGATGATTTTGGCCTGATGGATCTGGATATCGAAAAATGTCGTGATCTATTCGAAATCATTGAATCCAGGGACTGCCGTAAAGCAACCATAATTATTTCTCAGATTCCTGTAGCGGGATGGTATCAGCTTTTTGGGGATTCAACTTACGCTGATGCCTGTCTCAGCAGAATGACATCAAAGGCTTACCGCCTTGAATTCCATGGCAAAGATCTCAGAGTAAACAACAGTAACTAATCAACCAGCTGAGCTTTGCTCAGTTTCAAGCGGAATGGCGCTCCGTTCCTCCGGAACGGATGCGCAGTTCTTGCGGAATATGCATATGGGAACAAAAGGAAGAAGAAAAGGTTACCTATCCGGTGGATTTCTCCATAAAGCCGATGGAGAAACAATATGGAGATCCATTTATGCAGGCAGAATATGCTTACAGCCTGATAGAAAGTGAGGGTTAGATATGAGGCAGATGGTTGGAAATCCGACGGTTACCGTTATCCCTGCCAGACCGCGTATGGGGATGGGAAGGAATAACGAAGAAAGACAAAAAATCCGTGTGGCTGCCTACTGCCGCGTTTCTACGGACAGTGACGAGCAGGCCACAAGTTATGAAGCGCAGATTGAGCATTACACGGCATTTATCAAAAAGAATCCCGATTGGGAATTTGCCGGAATATTCGCAGATGATGGAATCTCCGGAACGGATACCCGGAAACGGGAAGAATTTAACCGAATGATCGAAGAATGTATGGAAGGGAAAATCCAGATGGTCATTACAAAGTCCATCAGCCGTTTTGCAAGGAATACACTGGATTGCCTGAAATATATCCGGCAGCTGAAGGACAGGGGCATCCCCGTATTTTTTGAAAAGGAAAACATCAACACAATGGATGCAAAAGGTGAGGTCATGCTGACCATCATGGCATCATTGGCCCAGCAGGAAAGCGAATCCTTAAGCCAGAATGTGAAGATCGGCCTGCAGTACCGTTACCAGCAGGGGCTTGTACAGGTCAATCACAACCGTTTCCTTGGATATACGAAAGACACTGAGGGGCATCTGGTCATTGAGCCGGAAGAAGCAGAAGTAGTCAAACGAATCTACCGGGAATACCTGGAAGGCGCCAGCCTTTTGCAGATCGGGAGAGGACTGGAGGCGGACGGCATCCTTACCGGGGCAGGGAAGAAAAAATGGAGACCGGAGACTATAAAGAAAATCCTGCAGAATGAAAAATATATCGGGGACGCGCTGCTTGCGAAAACATATACGGTGGATTTTCTCACAAAAAAGCGGGTAAAGAACAACGGGATCGTGCCACAGTATTATGTGGAGAACAGCCATGAGCCAATCATTCCCCGTGACCTTTATATGCAGGTGCAAGAGGAAATGGTACGGCGGGCAAATCTGCACAGCGGGGAAAACCGGAAGAAAAGGGTTTACAGCAGTAAATATGCGTTATCCAGCATTGTTTACTGCCCGAAATGCGGTGAAATTTACCGCAGGATTGCGTGGAATAACAGAGGAAAGCGCTCCACAGTGTGGCGGTGCTGCACCCGCGTAGAACACGGACCGGAAGGATGTGATGCGCCGACGATTCAGGAGTCAGAATTACAGGAGGCGGTGGCAAGGGCAATCAATAACCTGTTAGGCAGCAGAGATACTTTCCTGCCAATCCTGCAGGCGAATATCCTTCAGGTGTTTGAGAATAACAGCAGTGGTAAGATCGCAGAGATTGACCGCAGGCTGGTGGAACAGCAGCAGAAACTACTGAAACTTGCAAATGGAAAGAAAGATTACAACGCTGTGGCTGATGAAATCCACAGCATTCGGGAGCAGAGGCAGAAGGTGCTGGCACAGGATGCAGAGCGTGACGGACAGAAAAAGCATATCGAAGAGTTGAAAGCATTCCTGGAGGAACAGAAGGATATACCGATAGAGTATGATGAGCAGCTGGTCAGGCGGCTGGTGGAAAAGGTAACCGTTTATGATGAGCGGATAGTAGTGGAATTTAAGTCCGGAGTGGAGATAGAAGCGGATAGATAGGCATGGCATGGAGGCATTCTGCAGGTTCAGACGAACTTGTGGGATGCCTTTTTTTCGTGGGGGAATTAGTGTGGATATAGAGGAATATGTGGATTGTGTTTAGCAACCATGTGGTTTATAATGGAAATGTCAGGAGGAGTGAAAATGACAACATCTGATATGATTCGGGAACTTTGTGAAAAAATGAATATCAGCATCTCAGAGCTTGCTAGGAGGATTGGGCAGTCGCCGCAGAATTTTAATAAGAAGTTGCAACGAGGGACTGTTAAAGCAGAAGAAATGATGGAGATTGCGGATGCGTTGGGAATTACGTTTGAGCAGAGTTTTATGTTGCCGGATGGAGAAAAAGTAGGTTTATTTTGAATGATATATCTTTTTTACGGTGAGATAAGGCACGGAGGAGGAAAAAGCTGTGGCAAAAAGTAGGCGGGCAAATGCTGTTGTGTTTGGATTTGATTTTCAGGTAAATGCAGCAATTGTACTTATGATTGAAAATATTGAGGATTTGAAATCTTTACGCTTAGAGGGCAACTATGAAGATATCGAAATAGAGTTAGAAAATAATCAATACATTTTGGCACAAGCTAAAGCAGTGGAGCGAAGTAGTTCAGATTTCCGAAATGTCCGAAAAAATTTGGAGAAATCTCTTATTTCTTTATCAGAGGGAAATCAGAAAGTTGATGCACAGCGATTGATATTAATTACTAATTCGCCCAATCCTTTGAATGAAGAAGCCTCTAGAAGTATATTTTGGGGAGATGCTCACCGTGAGTTTTTGTCTTTACCTGAGTCTTCACAGGAGCTGATTAGACGTTATTTGGATAATATAAATCAGCCATTAGATACTGATAAATTTATGATTCAAATATTACCTTTTGAAACAGATAATGATATAGAAAGATATAAAGTGGTTAAACGAGTAGTAGATGATTTTATTGGTGATTTGAATTTGAATATTCCCGGTTTGGGGAAGAAAATGTTAAGTATTTGGCATGAGGAAGTATTTGAAAATGGAACCAAAAAGGATGCTGCTATTCAATTGAAGAAAAAAGATCTAATATGGCCGATTATGGTCGTTGCTACTGATGTTGGTTATTGTGACAATTCTTTCGCTGATATATTTGATTCCAGTGCGTATGATGAAATTGTCCGTCAATATAGGGAGACTATAGAATCTTGTTGTGAACGCTGTGAGTTTTTCATAAAGGTACTTTGTGATTATACTACATATCAAACAACAAAGAAACCATCGGAAAAGTGTTTGGATTTTGTGATGAATAAATGGAGAGATTATCTTTTGGAGTTTGAACTAGATGGTATGGATGAAGAAATACAAAAAGGTTTAATACAGATTATTTTGTATAGGATAGTTCGCAATAGAATTGTTATTCAAAACATTAAGAAGGGGGTAAAACTGTGATTTTCAAATCAATTCGTCTCAAAGAAGGCTTTTTTGAACGTGCGATTATATTCTCGGAAGGTGTTAATTTGATTCACAGTGAAAAAAATAGTTGTGGAAAAACTACCCTTCTGCGTTTTATGTTATACGCGCTTGGTTACAACATTCCTAATACACGGAAAATTAAGTTTGACCGCTGTGAGGTGGAACTAGTGATAGAATGTGAGACAGTAGGGGAGATTTTATTACTACGTCATAGTGATATTGCGATTGAAGCTACAGTAAAGGATCAAAAAAGAACGTTCGTACTTCCAGAACAGCAAAATGATTTGCATACAATTATTTTTGGAACAGAGAATGTGGACATTTTAGGAAATTTATTAGGGGCTTTTTATGTAGATCAAGAAAAAGGATGGACATTGCTGAACCGGGGGGTTGTAATTGGAAGCATTCATTTTAAGATTGAAGAATTGATTCGTGGATTGTCAGATTGTGATTGCTCTGAATTAATCCGTAAAGAAGCTCAGCTATCAAGAGAGATGACGAAGTATAAGCAAATGTTTAGTGTTGCACAGTATAGGGAAACTTTGGATCAAGAGGCAGGAGAGCTAGTAACAGATAGTTATGAAGAAGAATCGGATGTTACTGTTAATCAGCTCCTTCTGCGCAAAAAGAGATTAAAATCTGAACTTCGTAGAATTGATAATACCTTATCGGATAATAGAAGGTTTAAAAAGTTTGTTGCTGATATGAAATTGCTTGTTCAGGCTCCCGATGGGTCAACTTTTCCAGTAACTGAAAATAATATTGTCGGCTTAAATGATGCAATAGATTTGCTGATTGCAAAGAGAAAAATGGTATCTAAGGAATTTGCCACTGTTTCTGGATTACTTGATAGAATTGAAAAGGATAAAGATAAGGAATATGAACAACTGGAATTTTATAAATCTGCCAGCCAGTTAGAAATATTTGATAAGAGAATAGCGAGAATGCCAATGAATCCGGTTGCGATTGATCAGGAAATAAAACGACTAGACAAAGAAATTAAATCAATTAGAACAGAAATCAATAATATAACTCGGAATAATAATAGTGTTGTTTCGGTCATATCTAAGAATGTAATTAAATATGCAGAGGAGCTTGGTCTGGGTAATAAAGAAACAATACCTGCATCGTATCTTTTTACATCAAACCTAAAAGAACTTTCAGGGGCAGTTTTGCATAAAACGGCTTTTGCATTTAGGCTTGCATACATTACTGTAATTGAGGACACCCTTAAAATCAAACTGCCAATTATTCTTGATTCGCCCAGTGGAAAAGAGGTTGACCAAGCTAATATTAAGCTGATGATGGATATTTTGAAAAGGGATTTTGCAGATCATCAGATTATTATTGCTTCTATTTTTGACTATGATTTTGATGAAGCGAAGATTATAGAAATTAAAGAACGCTTGATAGAAACTAATGATGTATAAAGTATATAGTTACAGGTGTTTTATTGTAAAGAAATAGTATCCTTTGCGAGGAATTATAGATGCCGAATAAAGAAAACTATATATGAAAGGTGGAGGCCTGAAATTATGAACGAAAGAATAAGAAAGGTATTGGATTGTTTTGAACCAAGTATGCAGAGCCATTTGTTGGATTTTTGCATGCGAATTTCAAAATTAGAAGCAGATGTTTTTGTTTTAATGGCACGAAAGGCATCATGTTTCTTTAATTGCCTTGAGGAACTTCATTTTTCTTATTTACCAGCCAGACTTGGAATTGCCCAGGCACTTTTGAACCGGCCGAAGTTGTTGATCTGTGATGAGCCGACTTCGGCTCTTGACCCGGTTGGACGTAAAGAATTGCTGGATATTCTGGTGGAGGCAAAATTCTTCCATACGACAATGGACTTCAGTCAACTTTGGAAAAGATTGCAACTGCAGATATTCCATTTGTACAGTTTGACCGTGTAATTGAGAGTGATATCATTGATGAAAAAGTTGTTGCTAATGTAAAAGGTGACAACGAAGGAATCGGATATGAGACGGCAAAGAGATTCATTGAAAATGGTCTTACAAAAGATGACTATGTATATGAGATGATTGGTGATAATTCTTCCGTACCAGAGCTTCGTTCTAAAGGTTTCCGCACATATCTGACAGAGCAGGGATGGACAGAAGACGAAATTAACAAAGTGGTTGTAAAATCAGCAGCAACAGGCTGGAGCCGTGATACGGGAAAAGAGTTATTTGAATCCTGGTTCTCAAGTTCTCAGTGCGATACATCTAAGAAGATCTGGATCTATACCCATGATGATGAGATTGCAATGGGTGTACTGGAATCTTTGAATGGTTCTGCACTGGATGAAACAAAGAAAGCAGAATTTATGAATTCACTTCAGGCACTTGCAGCATCTTCCGGACTTGCAGAAATGTATGCAGTATTGGATGGAACACATAAGACAATCGCAACCCCTGAAACATTCGATATCTTTTCTGTAACTTATGATCCGGCTATGATTCAGGAAGCAACAGAAGTTATGGTAGATTATCTGGACGGAAAGACAGATATTGAACAGAACTATATTATTCCTGTCAGCGTTGTAGATTCTGAAAACGTTGGAGAATTTACACCATTCGGAACATACGAAGGTAAATAAGGTCATATCTGAGACTGTTTCCATTGGGAACAGTCTCAGACTGATAAAAAGGAAGGCGAGGAGGTTCTATGGAATTACTGAAAATGACGGATATTTCAAAATCGTTCTTTGGAGTAAAAGTGCTGGATGCAGTTGACCTGAATATTGAAAAAGGTGAAGTGCATGCACTTCTCGGTGAAAACGGAGCAGGAAAATCCACGCTGATGAATATTCTGGGCGGAGTCTATACGAGAGACAGCGGAACAATAGTCTGCGATGGAAAGGTAATGGATCACATTACGATCAAGGATGCAGAAAGAGCCGGAATTGCCTTTGTTCATCAGGAATTAAATGTAATCAACGATCTAAAAGTATATGAGAATCTTTTCCTTGGGAGAGAATTAAAGAATCGTTTTGGCAAGCTAAAGAAAAAAGAGATGGTAGAAAAGACTCGGAAACTCATGAAGAGTCTGGGGGTTGATATCAATCCGCTGGAGTTGGCGGGCAATCTGGATACGAGTAAGAAACAGCTCTTGGAGATTGCGAAGACAATCTATGCCGATGCAAAACTTTTTATATTAGATGAACCAACGACAGCGCTTAATAACGAAGAAATAGATAAGCTGTTTGAGATTATCCGCAGATTGAAAAACGATGGCAGAACTTTTATTTTCATATCACATAAGATGCCAGAGATATTTGAAATTGCAGACCGCTATACAGTTTTGAGAAATGGAAAATATATCCAAAGTGGTTGTATAAAAGATACGACACCAGAGGAGATTACCCGGTATATGGTCGGAGAAAATTATACGGCACAGAGTCATATGTATGAAGAAAGAAATCTTGGAGATACGGTGCTGGAGCTTAAAGATTACTGTGGAGAAGGATTTTCTCATGTAAATCTGGCGATTAAGCAAGGGGAAATCATTGGATTTACAGGGCTGCAGGGGGCTGGGTGTTCAGAGCTTATGCAGACAATATTTGGAGCTCGGGAAAAGATATCTGGAAGTCTGTATATTCATGGTACAGAACTTGTCAATAACCGGATTCAGAAAGCAATGAAAAACGGTATTGCTATGGTTGCAGCCAACAGAAAAGAAAATTCGATTCTTCCAGACATGAGTCTGCTGGAGAATATGTACATATCAGAGCATAATATTCATTCAAAAAAGCAACATATATCGAAGAAACAGGAATTGGATAAATATGAGAATTTAAAGCAGCAACTGAATATTAAGGCAGGCAGCTATCAGGATAAAATCACAAGTCTGTCTGGCGGAAATCAGCAGAAGATTATTCTGGCAAGATGGCTGAATACACAGGCAGATATTATTCTTTTTGATAATCCGACACAAGGAATTGATGTGGGTGCAAAAAGTGAGATCTATAAGTTAATTCTGAGACTTTCCAAGGAAGGAAAGACAATTATAGTGAATACTCTGGAAATACCTGAGATACAGAAAATCGCGGATAGATGCGTTGTTTTCTATCACGGACAGATTCAGATTATATTAGACCGACAGAATATTAATGAAGAAACAGTAATGCTTCATGCAACGGATGCGGTTTATTCTAAGGAGAAACAAGACGGAGGTGCAAGATGACAAAGCAGAAGAAAAGTGAAGTGTTAAAAATTTGTGGCATGATTATAACTTTATTGTCATATTTTTGATTATATTTATTGCCTTTTTAATTATAAATGGCAGTTCAACCTCATGGACCAGTATTACGAATATCCTTCTGCACAGCTCGATTTTGGGAACAATTGCACTGGGAATGGGACTTGTTATTTTAACAGGAGACTTCGATCTTTCAGTCGGTTCCTCCTTTGTGTTTGTAGGTGGTCTGACAATTATTGTGTACAATAAAGTCGGAAGTATTATAGTAGCACTGTTGTTCGCAATTTTGCTTGGGGCGATATGCGGACTGATAAATGGAATTCTGGTCGGCAAATTTAAGATGCCATCCTTTATCGTAACGTTGGCAACAATGTTGATTTTACGTTCTCTTTCTCAATATATGATGAATGAGATGGGGGAGACACGTTACCGTGTAGATGCTTCTTTGGGAAGTTATAAAACTCTTTTTATGTTTGGTAATGGAAATGTATGCACGATTCCCAATCTTGCAATTGTCTTTTTGCTTCTTGCGGCAGCGCTTATTTATATGACAACCAGCACAAAATTCGGAAAGAATATTTATGCTCTGGGAAGTAATGAGAAGGCTGCACAGCTTGCAGGTGTAGGAGTTGTATCGACCAGAATCGCGATGTTTGTTATGTGTGGTGCGCTGGTAGGTGTTGCAGCATTTTTAAAGATAGCGAAGGATACATCTTTTGATCCGGCTACATCTGGACAGAGTTTTGAATTATATGCTATCTCTGCTGTGGTAATCGGAGGACTGTCTCTTTCTGGTGGTAAAGGGAAAATGGCTGGAATTATCTTTGGAACGATGGCATTTACTCTGATTGATAAGATTATTACGGCGCTTGGAATGAATGCTCTTTTGAATGACTCTGTAAAGGGTATTATCCTGTTGATTGCCGTAGGAATACAGATGGTACGTAAACGTTCAAAATAAAAAGGAGGAAATAGCGTATGAGTAAAGTATTATCTTATGGAATGGTAGGAGGGGCGTTGGATGCATTTATCGGAGACGCCCACCGTAAGGCAATTAATATTGACGGTAAGGCGAGGCTTGTAGCAGGATGTTTTTCGCGGTCATGGGAAAAGACCCTGGAAGCAGGCGAAGCGTTGAATGTGCCAGAAGATCGTCTGTATCATGATTTTTATGAAATGGCAGAGAAGGAAGCTGCGCGTGAGGATAAGATTGATTTTGTAGTAATAGTAACTCCGAATTATGCACATTATGATGCATGTAAGGCTTTTTTGAATGCAGGGATTGCTGTATCCTGTGACAAACCGCTCTGTGTGGAACCAGAGGAAGCAAAAGAATTGGAAGCACTTGCAAAAGAAAAAAATCTGCAGTTTATGGTTACCTATACATATTCCGGGCATGTGACAGCAAAGAGCATCCGTGCTACCATCGCAGCAGGAGAGATTGGAGAGATTCGCACTATCATGGGTGAATATCCGCAAGGATGGCTGGCAGCAGAAGATATCAGTGGAAATAAGCAAGGAGAATGGAGAATCAACCCTGCACTTTCTGGAAAGACAAACTGCCTTGGTGACATTGGAACTCATATTGAGAATACTGTATATCGGATGACAGGGCTGAAGATTAAAAAAGTTCTGGCAAAAATGGAAAAAATTGTTCCTAACAGAAAACTGGATGACAATACGACGGTTCTGGTAGAGTATGAGAATGGCGCTTCTGGATGCTACTGGTCCTCTCAGGTGGCAATTGGTCATGATAACAGTCTGAGAGTGCGTATTTATGGAAGTAAAGGAAGCATTCTGTGGTTCCAGGAAAATCCAGAAGTCTATCAGGTATATCGGGAGGACGGAAGTATCACAGAAATCCACAGAGGATATGATGCAATCAAACCAGAGGCGGCAAAATATCAGAGACTTCCAAGTGGACATACAGAAGGGTGGCTGGAAGCCATGGCAAACTTATATTCCAGTTTTATCGATTGCCTGAATGCACAGGCTGAGGGTAAATTTACGGAAGATATGATAGATTACCCTACCATAGAAGATGGTGTGGATGGTGTTGAATATATTGCAGCCTGTTTAAAGAGCCAGGATGCAGGAAATACATGGGTAGATTTTAATTAAAGTGAATTTGTAAATAAGAGAAGACAGTAAAAGGAGGAAATGATTATGGCAAGACCAGTAACAATTTTTACAGGACAATGGGCAGATATGTCTCTGGAAGAAATCTGTAAAACTGCAAGTGAGATGGGATATGATGGATTAGAGATTGCGACATGGGGGCAGATTAATTGCCACAAAGCTGCAAATGATCCTTCTTATGTAGAAGAAGTAAAAGCAACTCTGGAAAAGTATAATCTGAAATGTACAGCTCTTGGAGCTCATCTTCCAGGACAGTGTGTTGGAGATCTGTGGGATCCGCGTCTGGATGGTTTTGCACCTTCTGAGCTTGCAGGACAGCCGGAAAAAATCCGTGCATGGGCAATCGAGGAGATGAAAGATGCTGCCCGTGCAGCAAAAGCAATGGGATGTGAAGTAGTAACAGGATTTATGGGATCGGCAGTATGGAAATATTGGTATTCATTCCCGCAGACTAGTGAGGAAATGATTGAGAATGCATATAAAGAACAGGTGGAATTGTGGACACCTATCTTCGACGTGTTTGATGAGTGCGGTGTGAAATTTGCATTAGAGATTCATCCGACAGAAATAGCATTTGATTATTGGACAACAAAACGTCTGTTAGAAGCATTTGATTATCGCCCGACGCTAGGAATTAACTTTGATCCAAGTCATTTGATCTGGCAGGGAATTAATCCAACATTATTCCTGCAGGATTTCATTGACCGTGTATATCATGTACATATCAAAGATGCATTTGTTAATCTGGACGGAAGAAATGGTATTCTTGGCTCTCATCTTACATTCGGAGATATGAAGCGTGGATGGAACTTTGCATCACCAGGACATGGAGATGTAGATTTTGATAAGATTATTCGTGTTCTAAATGCAGCAAATTATCAGGGACCTTTGTCAGTAGAATGGGAAGACAGCGGAATGGAAAGAGTATATGGCGGTACAGAGGCATGTGAATTTGTAAAGAGTATTAATTTCCAACCGTCTGATATTGCATTTGATGATGCATTAAAGAGCGAATAGTAGAAAAAGCAAAAATTAACTATACCATACACAGCTTTTTTGGTACAATGAAAAAAACGAAAGAGAGGCTAGTGTATGCAGGGGATTTTTGAATCAATTAATGGAATTTTTGCCTTTGTAGGTCCGTTATCGGATTTTCTGTGGGATTTCCCAACGAATTTTGAGTGGTATTCATCGATTCCGCTTCTTGGGAATTTTTCATTTGCAATCATATTGCTTTTGGGTTCTGGAATTTTTTTCAGTTTCCGAATCGGTTTTATGCAGGTGACCTATTTCAAAAAGGGAATTAAGATTATGACGGAGAAGAGGAAGGTTGATACTGGAATCTCTCCACTTGCAGCGTTCCTGTTAAGTTCTGCCATGCGTGTAGGACCGGGAAATATTATCGGAGTTACGGGTGCCATTGCGGTGGGAGGACCGGGAGCCCTATTCTGGATGTGGATATCTGCATTTTTTGGAATGGCAGTGGCTTACATGGAAGGTGTGCTGGCGCAGATCTTTAAAGAGAAGAAAAATGATGAATTTATCGGAGGGCTTCCATTCTATGGAAGAAAACTTCTGGGAAATAAAGTCTGGATTGGAGTGTTCCTATCCGTGCTTTATATCTTATATGCCTTCTGTTGTCTGCCGGCACAGGGATTCAACGTGGTATCCTCTGTGGGAAGAATGGCTGAGATTGTAACAGGAGCAACGATTGCGACAGATTCTGCATTTTATTATGCAGTGGGAGCGTTGATCATTGTATTGACAGCTGTCATAGCTTTTGGCGGAATTAAGAAAGTAACCAAGTGGACGGATAAGATGGTTCCGGTAATGGCGGTACTTTATATCATAACGGTGTTGATACTGATTCTCTTAAATCTTGGTTCGGTTCCGTATTTCTTCCGTGCAGTTTTTGGCGGTGCGTTTAAGCCGGAAGCGTTCTTTGGCGGAATGTTCGGAACCGTCCTGGCACAAGGTGTGAAGCGTGGATTGATGTCGAACGAGGCTGGTCAGGGTACAATCACCATGTCTGCAGCCGCTTCTGACGCAAAGCATCCATGTGAACAGGGTATCCTGGCATCTATCGGGGTGTTCCTGGATACCATCGTGATCTGCACACTTTCAGGGTTTGTTGTAGTTATGGCGCACTGCTGGGATGGACCGGATGCAGCGGCTTGGGCAGAACTTGACAAGCTTCCGAAGTTTACAGAGTCTATTGCGACACTGACACCGGGAACAGCAGCCAATGCACTGGTGACCTTTGTGATTACATTGTGTTTCTGCATGTTTGCATATACCTGTCTTCTGGGAATGATCAGTTTCTCTGAGATTGCAGCCAATCGAATCCGTAAGGATAAAGGCTTCATTAATGTAGTCAGAGGAATTGCACTTTTTGTAGCAGCATTTGGTATTCTGTGTAATATTGCCGGTCTGGAATTGGGAAACTTATGGGCATTTTCGGATCTTGGAAATATCCTGATCGTGTTCTTCAACGTTCCGATCGTCTATGTGGGAGCGAAATATGTGCTTCGTGCTACAAAGCATTATAAGAAAAATGATGGGACGCCATTTACTTCGGAAGTGATTGGAAGAACAGACTGTACGTTCTGGGATGAACGGGCAGAGAAATGATACTTAAAATGTAAAATAGCTTTCTCAGGGAATGGAACCTTGAGAAAGCTATTTTTTAATTACATGAACATATTCTGTGTTCCTACATAACGGATGCCATCTTCAAATACTCTTTTTCCTCCAAGAGTTACCAGTTTGACATCGTTTAGAAGAGTAATGTCTTTACTTAAGTCACCGACGACCACGAGGAGGTCTGCATCCAAGCCTTCTTTGACCAATCCGCGTTCATTTTCAAAACCAAGCACTTTTGCAGGATTGGAGGTTGCAGTCTGGATGGCCTGAACTGGTGTGATTCCATATTCCACCATATACTGCAGCTCTCTAGGAAGTGGCAGCAAAGGAGAACCATAGACTACCATATCGGTTCCGGCAAGAACGGTTACGCCTGTGTCGTAAAATTTCTTGAAATTGTCACGGTAAGCCTTGTATGCTGGTTCGAAATATTCCCAGTTGGCCATTTCTTTCTGCATGACTGGATCATTGACCGGTTTGCCGGCACATTCTTCCAGATTCTTCTTGGTAATCTCATACAGATATGTATAAGCCATGATTGTAGGCGTCCATGCAAGTCCCTTTTCAGCCATCTGCTGTGCCTGTTCATAGGTCATAAAGGTACCATGCTCAATGGTATCAAATCCAGCATCAATACTCATCTGGATACCTGGCTGTGTTCCGGCGTGAATTCCACATTTAATTCCTCTTCTGTGACATTCATCGACAGCTGCATCCAGTTCTTCCTGGGTATATTCTGGAATGTGGCTGCGGTGGGTTGTGAGGATTTTGATCCATTCAGCACCGTCACGCACCTGACGACGAATCTCCTTACGAATCTCCCAAGGTCCATCCACCTGTGCGATATCATCATCCCATCCATGGCCACCGGTCATGCACATTCCATTATCAACATGCGTGATTCTTGGAATCGTGATAAATCCCTTTTCTGCGGCTAATTTTAAAGTCGCACACAGTTTTCTTGCAGATGTCATATCACGTACACTGGTGATGCCGCGTTCAAAAGCGGACTGCGCATGCTGGACCGCAAATAATGTGATCAGCTGATCGTTGTAATTGAAGCTGTCCGGCTGTGAAAACCAGTAGCCAAGATGCACATGCATATCACAAAGTCCTGGTAAAAGCGTTGCATCCCCATAATCCTTTACTTCTTTTTCAGGAAACTCTGCGATGAGTTCTTCTTTGGTGCCAATTTTCTTGATCTTGCCATCTTCAATGGCAACCGCCTGATCTTCAAGAACGGTCTTTCCGTCGCCGGTAATCATGTGTTTTGCGCTAATAATCATAGTAATTCCCTGCCTTTGTTTATTTATTGACATAATTATAACGCATATTGATAAGAATAGCTATCCTTGTATCAGATATATGGGGAAAATAATTTCCTTGACTTACAAGTCTTACAGATGTAATATATAGAAAAACAGACTGTAGACTGGCAGGATATTTTTTTTGATTTTAAATCTTACAATTGTAAGAAAAAAGGAGGCATAATGAAGAAAAAGCGTAGATATTTTAAGTGGATTGTAATGATGGCAGCAGGATTGGCAATCATTATTGCAGTATCCTATCTTGTAGTATTTGTGAATCATGTCATGGTAAGGAAAACACCGGAAGAACTACTGGCGGAATACATGGACAATATTCCAAAGCAGCAATACGATGCGATGTACTCAATGATAGACGTAAAGGCATCGGGAAATATCAGCAAAGAAGATTTTATCCGGCGTAATTCTGCGATTTATGAGGGAATAGAAGTGCAGAATATGGTGATAGAGATTCTCAGTTATGACAAGAAGGAGGAAGTGGTAACTTACCAGACATCTTTCGAAACGATAGCCGGGCAGATCAGTTTTGAAAATGAAGCGACCTTTAAGAAGAATGAAGGTGGTTACGCTCTGATATGGGATGATTCACTGATTTTTCCGGAATTATCATCTTCAGATCAGGTAAGAGTAGATATCATTCAGGCAGAGCGAGGAGCTATCTTGGACCGGAATGGAAAAGTTCTTGCCGGGAAGGGAACAGCATCTTCTGTTGGAATCGTTCCGGGAAAGCTGCAAGACAAAAATGATGTCATACAAAAGTTGGCAGAATTACTTGAGATGGAGCCGGATGAGATTGAAGCAAAGTTATCAGAACAATGGGTAAAAGAAGATTCCTTTGTGCCGGTGAAAACGATTTCGAGAAATATTGCGCAAGAGGCATTTCTGGAGATACCGGGTGTTATGATTACAGAGGTAGAAGTGCGAGAATATCCTTTGAAGGAGGCAGCTACACATCTTATTGGATATGTCCAGAATGTAACGGCAGAAGATCTGGAAGAGCATGAAGGAGAGGGATATACTGTCAACAGCATAATTGGGAAAAGTGGACTGGAAGGATTATTTGAAAAAGAATTAAAAGGACAGGATGGCTGTCGGATTCTCATTGTGGATGATGAAGGCAGTGAGAAAGAGGAACTGGCTTGCACACTGGTTCAGAACGGGCAGGCTATTCATCTTACCATAGATGCCGGCCTTCAAAGTTCATTATATGAGCAGTTCCAGGAGGATAAGGGCTGTTCCGTGGCAATTCAGCCTGATACAGGAGAAGTGCTGGCGCTGGTCAGTACGCCATCATACGATAATAATGAGTTTATTCTAGGATTGTCTGATGAACGATGGGCAGCACTGAATGAGGATGAGAATCAGCCGTTGTATAATCGGTTCCGGCAGGTGTGGTGTCCAGGTTCCACATTGAAGCCTGTTGTAGCAGCTATTGGTTTGGAATCTTGTACGGTCGATCCGGCAGAAGATTACGGGTCGGAAGGTCTGAGCTGGCAAAAGGATGCTTCCTGGGGATCCTATTATGTGACAACGCTTCACGAATATGCGCCTGTGAATCTGGAGAATGCATTGATCTATTCGGATAACATTTATTTTGCAAAAGCAGCACTGAAAATAGGTGCAGAAGAGATGGAAAATTCGTTGAAAAGGCTTGGATTTTGTGAAGAACTTCCATTTGAGATTCAAATGGGAGAATCTCAGTATTCCAATACGGAAAGTATTGAGACAGAAGTCCAGCTTGCTGACAGTGGCTACGGCCAGGGACAGATTCTGGTGAATCCACTGCATCTGGCATGTATTTATTCCTCTTTTTGTAATGATGGCAATGTGATAAGACCATATTTAATCTATCAGAATGAGGCAAAGGGGGATGCGTGGATTCCCGATGTATTCTCGAAAGAAACGGCTACGGTCGTATTAGATGGGATGAAGAAGGTTGTAAATGATCCCAATGGAACCGGATATGCAGCGCATCGAGAAGATATAATCCTTGCTGGAAAGACGGGAACAGCAGAGCTTAAGGAATCACAGGAAGATACTACGGGTACAGAATTGGGATGGTTTGCAGTATTTACTGCGGAAGAAACCGCAGAGAATCCTATTCTGATTGTCAGTATGGTCGAAGATGTAAAGGAGAGGGGAGGAAGCGGATATGTTGTGGAAAAAGACAGACAGGTTCTGGAAGAATGGTTTGAAAGGTAGGTCTGGAATATTTATAATGACAGTGCTGCTTGGAATCGTAGTGTTATCAGGAATCTCAGGATGCAATCGGGAGACACAGACACAGACAGGAAAAGAATCTGAAAATAGCAGCGAAGAAGCGGATCGAATCGCAGAGACATATCGCGATATCTATGAAAACGCAGAAAAGGATGGTACTTTAGGAAGTCTGAAAGTTATGCACAGTATCATACATCGTCTTGGACAGAATGGCTATATCGCGGTAGACAGTGAAAATCAGGTTGATATGACAGGTGCAGAAAGGGTTGAGGAATTCTGTACACAGGTGGAAGCAAAAGAGACATCGGAGATAACCGTTATCGTGGTTGATGATCATGGTGGATTTACAAGATATGTTCTGATGACAAAGGACGGAGATGTAAAAGTAAACAGAGATTATTATGTTCTCAGGGATGACAAGGCAGAATGTACAAGTTCTGATACATATTCTCCCTATACGTGGGAATATACCGAAGAGGGCTATCTGTTCTTTGAAAAGTACCAGATGTCCGGGTATGACGGCCCCTCCGGTCATACGGCTCTGAGGGTACAGCCTCTGGATGAAACGTGCCGTCAGCTCAATCGTCAATATATCATGCCGATTGGCTATGCTTCGAATGACTTGTTCCTGTCAGACTGGAATGAGATGGATGTCGGCGATATTAATTTTTATGATTTATTTGATATTCTATATTCAGAAGTATATGGTGAAGAATCCCCTTATGTAATAGATGAAAATTATGAAGCCGAGCCAATCAGCTATATCCCAAAAGAAGAGTTTGAACAGGTGATCCTGTCTTATTTTAGAATCAGCAGAGAAGTCTTACAGTCAAAGACGACCTATAATTCTGAAAGGGAAAGTTATCAATACAGACCCAGAGGAAGGGATGAATTGGAATCGCCGGAAGTTCCGTACCCGGAAGTGACAGACTATGCAGAAAATGAGGATGAAACGATTACACTAACAGTAAATGTAGTATTCCCAGAGAAAAATACATCAAAAGTGTATGCCCACGAGGTAGTAATCCGACCATTGGATGACGGAAAAGTACAATATGTGTCGAATCGTATCATTCCTTCAGAAGACAACCAGGAAGCCACCTGGCATGTCCGCCGTCTGACAGTAGACGAGTGGGAACAATGGTATGGAAAGGATCTCTCTCTTATGAGTGATGACGATGGAAGCTTTCCTACGCAGGAGCAGATTAGAGAAATGGGGGAGCCTGTCATGACAGAAGAACGGTATTCCAATCTGAAGAATTATGAAAAAGCAGATGCATTTTTAAAAAGATGTCAAAAGGGAAAAACCGGAACGGTCGCAATATATGAGGTTCGTGAGGATGGCAGTATAGGACGGCGAAAATATATTTTTGACGGCAGTGATATGTTTGTACTGAGTACCAATGCAGTCTCACTGGAAGATAATACGATGAGAGTAGAGTATATTTCCTGCATAAAGATTAAGGAATGGGAATATACCGAGAAAGGCTGGTTTTGTTATGAACTATGTGTTCCAGAACCGCCAGAGGTTACAGAAATCGTTGATGGAAGCTGTCTGATCAGGATAAAGCCACTGACACAGGAGCAGCAAGAGTTATCCCGACAATGTGTGGCCAAACTGGGATATCAGGGGAATAATCTTCTGTGTTCTGATTGGGATATGAATCATCTGGAAGACCTTGATTATAATGGAATGTATGAATCCCTGTATCGGATGAAATATCAGGAGGAGTTTCCACAGGACCGCTATAGGGACGGAATTCCGAAAGAAGAGTTTGAAAATCTGATTATGGAATATATTCCAATCACTTCAGAACAGATACAGGAGTATGCAGTATATGATACAGAAAATCATACATATGCGTGGAGCCCATTGGGATGTCAAAATTTTACACCGACTTTTTTTGGTACATCTGTTCCGGAGGTTACGGATATCCGAAAGAACGAGGATGGTACAGTCACGTTGACAGTGGATGCAGTGTGTGATACGGTACTTTGCAGCGACGCAGTTATAACCCACGAACTTACGATACGGTTTTCAGAAGACGGTGCTTTTCAATATTTGAGTAATAAAATATTAGGTGACGGCATTCAGGATATCCCGGAATATCTGTATCGTATTAGAAACTAATAATTTGGAAAATGCTTTGCTGCATATATATTACAGAATATTCATATCAGACAAGATAGATGTGGTTATTTCAGTTGCGTTACCTCCGGTAGCGTTGCTGTCTGCTTCTATGTTGGCAGCAAAAAAGTATGTATTATCTGCAGTTTCAATATAGCCTATAAACCATCCGTTTACATCCTGCCCATTCACACGTCCAGTTCCTGTTTTTCCATAAAATGTACCGGCATCAGAAGAGGAAAGGCGTATGGAGTCCTTTACAGCATTGATATTTTCAGAAGAGAATCCCAAGCTGTTATTATGGAGTTTTATTAATAGTTCGACTTGTTCCACAGGTGAAATCTTTAAGGAAGATTCCATCCAATAAGTGGAGAGATCGCCGCTTAAGTTTTCATTTCCATATCTGATTTGCTGAATATAGCTGTAAATGTCAGCGGATGTAAGTTGTTCATCTATTGATTGGAAATACCAGTTAGCAGAAGAGCTCATCGCAGACTGCAAGGTCTGATCAGCGTTCCATGCTTCAAACGGATAATTTTCTCCATCCCATGCGATAAAGGAATCTTCTGGTGTAATGACACCTTCTTCTAATCCAAACAAAGCGTCATATATCTTATAAGTGGAGTCTGGCGCAACTCGCAAAGTGGCATGCTCCTTGTCGTGTATGCTCCATGCATCATTTTTCAAATCGTATAAAACAAAGCTGCCTTCATATTCTTTAAAGTATGCAGAGAGGTCTACATAGGAAATATTCTCTGAGGAGGAGTCCCACTGGTAGTAACTTTCATCCGATGCATATGTAGAAATAAAAGGTGCAAGTCCTAAAAGGAGAACAGCAGTCAGCAAAAATGCCGTCATACCTTTTAACCTTTTCATAAATGTTGGCTTCTCATAAGAGGCAATATTGATAATCCTGCGCTTCATCTGCTTCATGTTTCCACCAAGGCCGGCAGTAAACGGAAAAGGAGTAAGTGAAACCTTTTCTGCAAAGTTAATCAGGGTATTTCCATAATCCTCGTAGTTGTCCTCCTCGAGCATATTTAGAACGGAGGTATCACAGGCAACTTCTCTGTCATTACGCATTTCTTTCAGGGCGTACCACACAAGAGGATTGAACCAATATACTACTCCGGCAAGATTCATCAGATAACTGGCGATAGCATCGAGGTGCTTATAATGCTGCAGTTCGTGCAACAGCATATACCGCATATCGGATTCATGATAATCAGAAATCAGATGAATCGGCAAATAAATACAAGGTTTCAAAAGTCCTACAATAATCGGGGATGTCAAAAATGCGGTGCTATATACAGGAATCTCTCTGCGAATTTCCATTTCTTCTAAACAGTGACGATATAGTCTGCGGACTTCCTGATTCTGAAGGGGGAGTGCAGAGTTTTCCAAATCGCGTAGACGGAGAAAGGATTTGATTACCAATAGGATCATTGCAAAAATGCCTACAATCCATATTCCCAATAATATGTATCCGACAATGGATGGAGTTTTGCTGTTTATCGAAAGAGTAAAGTCATTCATCCAATCTACATTTTCAGTAGGATTGGTTCCCACGGTTTCTCCTATGGCGGTTCCGGTGCCAGAAGATGAAGCGCTTCTCAGGCTGCCGAGCAATGAGAAGATTTGCGGAACCCCGATTAGACGCAATGGCATAAAAGGAACTGCCAAAAGCCCAAGCATCAGGAACCACAGATGATACTGCATTCGGCTGGACAGAGTGTTTTTGAATATCCGTTTGGCCATCAAAAGAATTCCGATGATACCGTTGATAAACACATTGCATATTAAAAAGCTTATCATAAAATTATCCACGTTAATCACCACCCTTTTGTGACCTCCTGGAAAGAAGAGAGCGAAGCGTATCAATTTCTGTTTCAGATAGCTGGTCATTTTCTATATATGCAGACAGCATGGCAGTGATATCTCCATCATAATATCGATTCAGAAAAGAATTACTTTCCTGACAAATATATTCATTCTCCCTTACCATAGGTGTATAGACAAATACACGGCCCTGCTTTTCATAGGAAAGAGCACCCTTGTTGACAAGACGCTTGATCAGGGTCTGTATCGTTTTGGGACTCCATGTGGTAGTCTGTGTCAGACGTTCCGTTATTTCATTTGTGTTGATCGGCGCGTATTTCCATACAAGTTTCATGACTTCATACTCAGCTTCTGAGATCTGTGGCAAATTTCCCATATTGAATCACTCCTTAAATATTACAAATGTAATAAAAACATTATATATTCTTTCGATAAAAATGTCAATTTACGCATATAAATAGTGAAAAAAATATCATATGAAAAGTTTTAAAAAATGGCTTGACTTCTGGAAAATCAGTGTATATGATTCGTATGTCGGTGTTTATCAAATGCAAAATAATTATAGTTATTGAGGTAGTTTTATGAATTATAACAAAATTTTACAGGGGATTCTTGATATTGGAGAAGCAATGCTGCAAAGCGGTGCAGAGAATTTCAGACTGGAAGACAGTCTGTACAGAATGTGTAAAAGTTATGGATTTACACGGTATGATGTATTTGTAATTCCGAGTAATATCCAGATAACAGTGGAAACACCGGAAGGGGATATTATCACTCAGATCCGGCATATTGAATCAACAGATATTAATTTTGATCGTTTAGATTATTTGAATAATTTGTCCCGTTATGTCTGTCAGAATAAACCAGATGAGAAAAAATTACGCGAAAAGTATCTGGAGGTTATGAATCGGGAAGAGCAGCATCCTGCTGTTAAGTATTTTGCAGGAGTTATGGGTGGAACCGGATTTGCGGTTTTCTTTGGATGCGGATTTATGGATGCAATCGTTGCAGTCATTGTCTCATTGATGATCGTAGTGGTTGGCGAATGGCTGAGTAAAAGAGAAAGTAATCTTATGGTATATAATATGATTCTGTCTTTCTTATCAGAGGTCATTATCATTCTGCTGGTGCGACTTGGAATTGGAAGCCATGCGGAATGGATTATGATTGGAATTGTTATGCTTCTGATCAGTGGACTTGGAGTGACGAATGGAATCCGTGACCTTTTGCAGAGAGACTTTATCTCTGGATCTTTGAATATCATGAATGCGTTTTTAGGTGCAGCCGGAATTGCGTTTGGAATTGCGCTTGCTATGCTCCTGCTGGATGGCGTATCTTTGGAAGGATTTATTTTAAATAACAGTATTCCGATTCAGTTGATTTCCTGTACGATTGCATGTACTGGTTTTGCATGGTGGTTCAAGATTAAGGGAAGACAGGTATTATATACCAGTGTTGGTGCGTTTTTTACATGGGCAATTTATCTTGTAGTATTCGAGTTAGAGCCAAGTAATTTTCTGGCAACTCTCTTAGCATCGATTTTCGTGGCATTTTATGCATTTATTATGTCTAGAATTAACAAAGCTCCATCTACCATCTTTTTGACAGCTTCAGTATTTCCGTTGATTCCAGGACCAAATCTGTATTATATGATGTATGGATGTGTGAGCAGGGATATGGAGATGGCATTCAGCGAAACGGTTGTTTTACTTGCAACCTGTCTTGCTATTGCATTTGGTTTTATCATTGTAGATGTAGCTTCAAGGGGAATTATGCGCACATTGAAGAGAGAATATCATATCAGTAAGAGTTCATAGAAGATACGTGACTTATAGGGAGGGTATAGATGCTGACAATTGGAACGCATATGTCGATTGCCAAAGGACTGGCAAAAACTGCAGAAAATGTGGTGGAGATGGAAGCAAATACTATGCAGATCTTCAGCCGCAATCCCAGAGGTTCTAATTTTAAGACATATGCGGATGAAGAGATTGCAAAATTTCAAAAAATACGGCGGGACAATCAGTTTGGCCCGCTTTTGGCGCATGCGCCATATACCATGAATCTTGCCAGTGCGCAGGAAAAAGTGTATGAATTCGCATGCACAGTGATTCGGGAAGATACGGCCAGGATGGATGCGCTTGGAATTGAGAATATGGTATTTCATCCGGGCAGCCATACCGGAATCGGAATAGAGGCAGGTATAGAGAATATTATTGCTGGTCTTGATCAGGCAATTACCGGTGAAGAGAATATCACGATACTATTAGAGACTATGACGGGAAAGGGAACAGAGATTGGTGCAAGGTTCGAGCATCTGAAAGCAATTCGTGATGGTGTGAAGCATCCGGAGCGTATTGGTATCTGTCTGGATACCTGTCATGTATTTGCGGCAGGATACGATATTGTC
The DNA here is from genome assembly GCF_050313695.1 of Bariatricus sp. SGI.161. NCBI lineage: Bacteria > Bacillati > Bacillota > Clostridia > Lachnospirales > Lachnospiraceae > Bariatricus > Bariatricus sp. SGI.161. Next base: position 225,609 of record NZ_JBNPLX010000001.1, on the reverse strand, counting down.
AATGATCTGGATGGCGTTCTGGAAGAATTTGATCAGGTCCTTGGTCTGGAGCTTTTAAAAGCGATTCATCTGAATGACAGTATGATGCCATTTGGCTCTCACAAAGATCGACATGCGACGATTGGTTCGGGAGAGATAGGAATGAATACGCTGCTACATGTATTAAGACATCCGTTATTAAGGGAACTTCCTTTTTATCTTGAGACACCTTTGGATGATCAGGGACACAAAGAAGAGATACAGATGATCAGAGAGAAGTTGAGTTAGATTTATGGATGCAGGATTAACATTACGACCGATTGCATATATACATACAGAGTTTTCGTCTAAGTTTGGAATTCCCCGCCAGAGTGGACTGGCGGATACGAAAGCAGAGATTGTTTTTACGCCAGAGTATCGTAATCCAGATGCATGCAAAGGAATGGAAGGATATTCACATCTCTGGCTGTTGTGGGAATTTACAGAGGCAGTACAAAAGGAATGGAGTCCGACGGTAAGACCTCCAAGATTGGGTGGGAATCAGCGAGTAGGAGTGTTCGCTACGCGTTCTCCATTTCGGCCAAATCCTATCGGACTGTCTTGTGTTGAATTAGAGAAAATAGAATTAAGGGAAGGGTTAGGAATTGTGTTGCATGTAAAGGGAGCCGATCTTTTGGATGGGACTCCCATTTATGATATTAAGCCGTATCTTCCTTATGTAGACAGTTATCCAATGGCGAGAGGAGGATTCTCGGAGAGAGTAAGAGAGTATAGACTTGAAGTAGAGATACCAGAACAATGGATCGCAATCGTTCCTGAGGAAAAACAAGCGGTGTTGAAACAGATTCTCAGCCAGGATCCCAGACCGGCTTACCAAAAAGATCCTGAACGCGTATATGGAATGGAGTATGCGGGGATGGAGATTAAATTTCTAGTACGAGAGCAAGTGTTGACTGTATGTGAGATAAAGAAACATTTTTAAATAGATATATATAAGATTAGGAGGGTGTGTATGGATTTTATAGTAGCTTCTTATGAGCATATTGATAAGATGTGCGAGATTACAGAACAGGCAAAACGACAATTACGTGGTCTGGGGCTCGATCAATGGCAGAAGGGATATCCTTCCAGAGAAGTGTGGCTACAGGATGCGAAAGAGGGCTGTACATATCTCGCAGTGGAGGATGGAGAGATTGCGGGAGTATTTGCATTTCAGACGACTCCAGATCCATCTTATGCGCAGATTGACGGGAAGTGGTTGACAGACGGAGAATATGCATCTATGCATCGTGTTTGTGTGTCTGATGACTTTAAAGGTAAGGGTGTTGCCGGAAAGATGTTTCAGTATGGATTTGAGATGGCGAAGAAGGCCGGATTCCGGGCAGTAAGGATTGATACACATCCGGGAAATCTTCCGATGCAGAGAGCACTTACTAAGGCAGGATTCGTCCCGTGTGGTAATATCCGTTTAGTTGGCGGATGTGAAGATGGGGATCCAAGAATTGCTTTTGAGAAAATTCTGTAGGAGGGATTTTGGTGAAGATTTCAACAAAAGGACGTTATGCGTTAAGAATTATGATTGATCTGGCCAGACATGATGAGGGAAGCTATATTCGGTTAAAAGATATTGCAGAACGGCAGAATATCACATTGAAATACATGGAACAGATCATGCCGCTTCTGACAAAAGCCGGATATGTAAGAAGTTACCGAGGAAATAATGGTGGCTATATGTTGGCACGTAAACCGGAAGAATATACTGTGGGAGATATTTTACGTACAACAGAAGGAAGCATGGCACCAATTGCGTGTATTGAAGATCGGCCAAACCGCTGCCCAAGATGTGAAGAATGTACAACATTGCCGTTTTGGGAAGGATTGTGGAAGGTTATCAATGAATATACAGATCGCTATACATTGGCAGATCTAATGGAAGATAAAGATAAATAAAAAGAAAATAATAAAGTGGCATGTACAAAAAAAGCAAAACTGGATATTTCAAAAACGCCAATTGTAAGTATAATACTCCTATATAACATATTAAATATATAGGAAAGGTAGTATATCGAATGAAGGAAAACAGATATGAATTAAATAAGCAGTTGGCACAGATGTTAAAAGGCGGCGTTATTATGGATGTTACAACACCAGAGCAAGCCAAAATTGCAGAGGCAGCAGGTGCTTGTGCAGTAATGGCTTTGGAGAGAATTCCTGCGGATATCAGAGCAGCAGGTGGAGTATCTCGTATGAGTGATCCAAAGATGATTCGGGGAATTCAGGAAGCGGTGTCTATTCCAGTTATGGCGAAGTGTAGGATTGGTCATTTTGTAGAGGCTCAGATATTAGAGGCAATTGAGATTGATTATATCGATGAAAGTGAAGTCCTTTCTCCTGCAGATGATATTTATCACATTGATAAGACAGAATTCAAGGTTCCATTTGTCTGTGGAGCGCGAGATCTGGGAGAGGCACTTCGCCGTATTGCAGAAGGAGCATCTATGATTCGCACGAAAGGAGAACCAGGTACCGGAGATGTTGTTCAGGCAGTCAGACATATGAGAGTTATGAATGCGGAGATTCGTCGGGTTCAGAATCTTCGTAAAGACGAATTGTTTGAAGCAGCAAAGCAATTACAGGTTCCAGTAGATTTGTTAGAATATGTGCATGAGCATGGAAAACTTCCAGTGGTTAATTTTGCAGCCGGCGGTGTAGCTACACCTGCAGATGCAGCGCTGATGATGCAGCTTGGAGCAGAAGGCGTGTTCGTAGGTTCCGGAATCTTCAAATCTGGAGATCCGGCAAAACGGGCCTCTGCAATTGTAAAAGCAGTGACTAATTATACAGATGCAAAATTAATCGCAGAATTGTCCACAGATCTGGGTGAAGCCATGGTCGGTATCAATGAGCAGGAAATTGAACTTCTTATGGCAGAGCGAGGAAAATAATATGACAGTAGCAATCTTAGCCTTACAAGGCGCATTTGCGGAACATGGACAGATGTTGGATAAGCTTGGTGCAGATCATTTTGAGATACGCCAGAAAAAAGATCTGGAAAAAGAGTTTGATGCACTGATATTACCGGGTGGAGAAAGTACCGTAATGGGGAAATTACTTCATGACTTAGACTTATATGAATCAATCAGAGATAAGATATTGGCGGGAATGCCGGTATTCGGCACTTGTGCAGGATTAATCTTATTGGCCAAAGATATAGAAGAGGAAGCAACACATCTGGCAACTATGGATATCCGTGTGAAGCGGAATGCATATGGAAGACAGCTTGGAAGTTTCTATACGGAAGATGAGTTCCGGGGGATAGGAGAGATTCCCATGACATTTATCCGTGCACCATATATAGCAGAAGTTTTTGGCGAAGCAGAAGTTCTGGCTCGGGTAGACGGAAAGATTGTAGCAGCAAGGCAGAACAACCAGTTAGTGACTGCCTTTCATCCAGAACTGTCAGATGATCTTAAAGTGCATCAATATTTTTTGAATATGATTTCTTAGATAAAAGCCATCAGAGATATACAGATATTTCTGATGGTTTTCTTGTGCTTTTGAAAAAATAATTATAAAATATAGTTGACAAATATGAGAAGTAGGAATATAATCCTATTAAACCTATTAAATAAGTAGGAAAAACGGAAAATAAAGAAAAGGAAGGAATAGAGACATGGCAAAGATTTATAAAGGAACATTAGGACTGATTGGAAATACACCGCTTGTAGAGGTGGCTAATATTGAGAAAGAATTAGGATTAGAAGCAACGGTTCTGGTGAAATTGGAATATTTCAACCCAGCAGGAAGCGTAAAAGACAGAATTGCCAAAGCAATGATTGAAGATGCAGAAGAAAAAGGAATATTAAAAGAAGGTTCTGTCATTATTGAACCAACATCAGGCAATACAGGAATTGGGCTTGCATCCATTGCAGCCGTAAAGGGATATCGTATTATATTGACGATGCCTGAGACCATGAGTGTTGAGAGAAGAAATATTTTGAAAGCATATGGAGCAGAGCTGGTTTTGACAGAAGGGGCAAAAGGAATGAAGGGAGCTATTGAAAAAGCAGAAGAACTTTCCAAAGAGATTCCAAATAGTTTTATTCCGGGACAGTTTGTTAATCCTGCAAATCCTGCAATTCATAGAAGTACAACGGGTCCGGAGATCTGGAAAGATACAGACGGAAAAGTAGACGCATTTATTGCCGGGGTAGGTACAGGAGGAACACTTACAGGTGTAGGTGAATATCTGAAGTCTCAGAATCCAGATGTAAAAGTGGTAGCAGTGGAACCGGCAGGATCTCCGGTATTGTCAGAAGGAAAAGGTGGTCCGCATAAGATTCAGGGAATTGGTGCGGGATTTGTTCCAGAGGTATTGAATACATCTGTTTATGATGAGATTATCAAGATTGAGAATGAAGATGCATTTGAGAAAGGAAAACTTCTTGCAAAATATGAAGGTGTTCTGGTGGGAATTTCTTCTGGAGCTGCGTTGTCAGCAGCAATTCAGCTGGCAAAACGCCCGGAATACAAAGGCAAGACGATTGTAGCATTATTGCCGGATACAGGCGACAGATATTATTCTACACCACTGTTTACAGAATAGATGAATTGAAAGATGTGCAGGTAGAAAAATATGAAATTTTCGAAAAAAAGCAGATACGGGCTTATAGCTTTGATAGATCTATCGGTGAATTCAAAAACAGATCATGTGGCGTTGAATAGTATTGCTGAGAGAAATGGGCTATCTTCACAATATTTGGAACAGATTTTTGCTGCACTTCGCAGAGCGGGTATTGTAAAAAGTGTAAAAGGTCCGCAGGGTGGTTATCTCCTAAGCCGAGAAGCCGGTAAGATTACGGTGTCTGAGATACTGGAAGCTTTAGAAGGGGATTATCGTTTCGAAAGTGAATCAATATCAGAAGACAGTAAAAATGTTGGAATATCGATTACTATTCAGCAATTGGTCATTGATAAGGTAAATCAAGAGTTAGAGAATATACTTACAAATCTGACTCTGGCAGATCTTGAAAGAGAATATCAGGAGCATAATGCATACAGTCAGGATATGTATTATATATAAAAATGGGAAGCATATGCTTCCTATTTTTATGTAAGTCGGATACTGGTGAAATTCTAGAGAATGGTATATAATAAGTTGGAAATGATGTTAATATCAAAGATAATTTCTAATTATTAGGAGGATATTATGGCAATAGAAGAATACATCAAAGCATATAAAATGGGCAAGAAAGAGTATCAATCTCGAATGCTTCGTGGTCTGAAACCGACACTGGAGGTGCTGGATGACATCCTTCCAGGTAAAGGTACATTATCTGAAGTGCCTTTGGGATTAGTTCAGATTCCGGTCGATCAGATTGTGGGAACGAAAACTTATGGAAGAAGCGAAGCATTTGCGTCAAATTTTATGCCGATATTGAGAGAAAATACAGAATTTGCCATTAAATGGGCACATCTTAGCACTGCCCATGAAAATGAAGGAATTCGTGAACCTATCAAGGCTTACGAATATATGAATAAATTCTATGTAGAAGAAGGAAATAAGCGCGTCAGTGTCATGAAGTTCTATGGCGTTGTATCTGCCCCGGCAGTTGTAACTCGTATTGTGCCGAAGCGTACAGAGGAAAAAGAAAATAAGATATATTATGAATATATGGATTTTTATGATAAGACAAAGATTAATTATATCTGGTTTTCTGAGGAAGGAAGATTTGCAAAATTATTAGAAGCGGTCGGCAAAGGTGAAGATGAAGAATGGAATAACGAAGACCGATTAGATTTTAATTCTGTATACTCCAGATTCAATGCAGAGTATACTGCAAAAGGCGGGGAGAAACTTTCAATCACAGCAGGAGATGCTTTCTTGTCGTTTATTACCTTATATGGATATGAAGCATTAAAAGATAAGACAACAAGTGAATTGAAAGCATTGGTCACAAAGAGTTGGGAAGAGTTTAAGTTGTTAGAAGAAGATAAGGAAGTGGATCTTAAGATGGATCCAGGAAAGGAGAAAAAACCTATTTTAAGCCGTCTGCTTCCAATCAGTGCACCAAAATTGAAAGTAGCCTTTATCTATGAAAAGACAGCAACATCTTCTGCGTGGACCTATGCACATGAATTAGGAAGAATGCATCTGGAGCAAAAATTCCCGGAAGAGGTAAGTACAATTTATTATGATAATACAACATTGGATAATATAGAGGAACGCATCGAAGATGCGATACAGCAGGGATGCAATATCGTGTTTACAACGACGCCTTCTTTTGTACCGGCAAGTGTAAAGGCTGCAATTGCACATCCAGATATTCGTATTTTAAGCTGTTCAGTAAATACTTCACATCGGTATATCAGAACTTACTATGCCAGGATGCATGAAGCAAAATTCCTGATGGGGGCTATAGCAGGAGCAATGGCGGAGAATAATAAGATTGCTTATATAGCAGATTATCCGATATATGGCGCAATAGCCAATATTAATGCCTTTGCGTTGGGTGCGAAGATGATCAATCCACGGGCAAAGGTATATCTGGAATGGTCAACGAAGAAGGAAGGTAATGTTGTTGAAAATATCAGACAGATACAGCCTATGTGTGTATCTGGAAAGGATATGGTAATACCGGAAGAAGCGTCTCGATATTTTGGGCTTTATCGACTGGATGGAGAAGTTCCCCACAATCTGGCAATGCCATTATGGCATTGGGGTAAATTCTATGAGCAGTTGATTCAGACGATTATGGATGGAACTTGGAAGTATGATGATAATCCGGCAACGATGCAGGCAATTAACTACTGGTGGGGGATGTCTTCGGGAGTAGTAGATGTTATCTGTTCCCAGAATCTTCCGATAGGAACAAAGAGACTGGTAGATCTTCTGAAGAATACAATCTGTACAGGAGAATTTAATCCATTTTCAGGAGTTCTTTATTCTCAGGAAGGAGTGGTTCAGAACAATCCAAATAAGAGTCTGACACCAGAAGAGATTCTTACTATGGATTGGCTGGCAGAGAATGTCGTTGGATCTATTCCAAAAGAAGAGGAGTTACAAGAGGCATCCAGACCTGTTATTTCACAGCAGGGAATCGATATAACGAAAGGTTAGAATATTATGAGAATATTAGCACTTGCGGATGAAGAGGCTCCTGCCCTTTATGATCATTTTGATAAAAGCAGGCTAGAGGGAATCGATCTGATTATTTCCTGTGGGGATTTGAATCCGAGGTATCTTTCATTTTTGGCTACATTCGCATCTGTACCGGTATTATATGTCCATGGAAATCATGATGAAAAATACAAACAGATTCCACCGGAAGGCTGTATATGTATAGAAGACCAGATCTATGTATATAAAGGAGTTCGCATCCTGGGCTTGGGAGGTTCCATGCGTTACCGTGAGGGAGAACATCAGTATACAGAATGGGGGATGCGGCACAGAGTCAGCAAATTATGGTTTCAGTTGCTGAGAAGGCGGGGATTTGATATTCTGGTCACCCACGCTCCGGCTTATCAGCTGAATGATGGACGAGACCTGCCACATCAGGGATTTCAGGTATTTAATACATTGATGGAAAGGTTTCATCCGAAATATTTTATCCATGGGCATGTACATATATCATATGGAAGAAGGCATAAGAGATATGATAAATATCAAGATACTCATGTGATCAATGCATATGAACGTTGCGTATTTGATTTTGAGGATGAACATCCAGAAGAACATATAAGATAAGATGTTTGGTGAGATAAAGACCTTGGGAAAATTTTCCTGAGGTCTTTATTTTATGTTTGTCTTGAAAAAGAACATATGTTCTGATAAAATGGTCGTAGAAAGATCAATGAAAAGAAGTGTTAGTGTTAGTTATGAGTCAGGAACGAGTTTATATCTGCATTGATTTAAAATCATTCTATGCATCTGTGGAATGCGTAGAACGTAAGTTAGATCCTATGACTGCGAACCTTGTAGTTGCAGATCCTGAGCGTACAGAAAAGACAATCTGCCTCGCTGTTTCACCTTCAATGAAAGCAAAAGGAATTCCCGGCAGATGCAGAGTATTCGAGATTCCAAAAGGGATAAAATATATCATGGCTCCTCCGCGTATGCAGCTTTATATTGATTATTCTGCAAAGATATATTCGATTTATCTTAAATACATTGCGAAAGAAGATATCCATGTTTATTCTATAGATGAAGCGTTTATGGATATTACGGATTACCTTTCTCTTTATAAGATGACAGCAAAAGAACTTAGCATGAAGATGATGAAGGATGTGTTAAAGACAACGGGTATAACAGCAACGTGCGGGATTGGGACGAATCTTTATCTTGCGAAGATTGCACTGGATATTACTGCAAAGCATGTAGAAGATCATATCGGAATGTTGGATGAAGAGACATATCGGAAGACGTTGTGGAATCATAAGCCCCTTACTGATTTTTGGAGAATTGGTTCGGGAATTGCAAGAAGCTTAGGTCGTGTGGGTATCTATACGATGGAAGAGATCGCAAAGGCAGATGAAGAGATGCTGTATCGTATGTTTGGTGTTGATGCGGAACTTCTGATCGACCATGCATGGGGAAGAGAGACGACAACTATGGCGGATATCAAAGCATACAGACCAAGATCAAATTCGATATCCAGTGGTCAGGTACTGCCAAGAGATTATAGCTTTGAGGAAGGAAAATTAATCGCACAGGAGATGGCAGATCTGTTATGTCTGGAACTGGTGGAAAAGGAATTGGTGACGGATTCTATCACATTGCATGTTGGGTATAGTAACCGGTTAGAGTCAAAGCCGGCGCATGGAACGATTCATATGACAATTACCACAAGTTCAGCACGGCAGATTATCGCTTATACAATACGGCTTTATGAGCAGATTGTAGATAAGTATAAGCAGATTCGGAGAATGACACTGACTTATAACCATGTGGTGGATGAATGTTATCAGCAGTATGATCTGTTTACAGATGTTACAGGAATGGAACAAGAACATCGTCTGCAAAAAGCAGTCCTTGAGATTAAGAAGCGATATGGGAAGAATGCTATTCTAAGAGGAATGAATCTTCAGGCAGGGGCTACGACAATAGAACGGAACCAGCAGATAGGAGGGCATAAAAGTGGCGTTTAGAACAAAAATGAGCCGTGAAGACCGGGCAAAACAGTTTATGCCATTTGCTGCACTGAAAGGGTATCCAGAAGCTTTACGGAAAAAGGAAGAGACAGATTGGAGTGACGAAAAAGAAAATCATGGAGAACGGAAGAGTGAGAATTGTGGATATAGCGGAAGAACTGGGTGTCAGTACGGCGACAGTTTCGAATGTGATCCATGGCAAGACAAAGAAGATATCAGATGAGACAGTGAAAAGAGTGCAGCAATTATTAGAAGAGAAACAATACATTCCGAGTATGGCCGGAATTTTACTGGCGCAGAATAATTCGGGAATTATTGGGGTGGTGATAAATGATCATGAAAAATATGAGGGTCATGTATTGGAAGATGCGTTTATTAGCACTTCTTTGAATCACCTGTCGAGAGAGATAGAAGATTCAGGCTTGTTTATGATGATAAAAGTAACCCAAGATTGGAATGAGATCATCAGATTTGCCTCGATGTGGAATATGGAAGGAATGATAATCATCGGATTTTGTGAGCAGGATTATCAGAAATTACGAGAAAAGATGCGAATTCCATTTGTTGTATATGATGGCTTTTTTGAGAAAGCGAAGCGAATTTGTAATCTGGCAATAGATGATTATAATGGCGGGAAACAGATGGGGATATATTTTCGGCAGCAGGGTTATGAAAAGGCATTATGTATATCTGATAATGATATTTGTATGGATCACGAACGTCTGGAAGGTTTTCGGGAAGGTATGAAAAGAGAGATAGAATTGATGATTGTACCTATGGTGAAGCGGGAAAGACAGCAGTTTTATCAAGAACATTTGCAGCAGATCAAGAGTTATCCGGCAATTTTTGCAGTGTCAGACTACTATGCAGTTGAGCTGATGCAGTTTTTGCAGAGCCAGGGAGTAAGAATCCCGGAAGAAATCAGTATCGCAGGATTTGATGATAATCCAATCTGTGAGAATGTCTGCCCGTCACTGACGACTATAAAACAGGATGGAAAGACACGGGCAAAAATGGCAATCTCTATGCTTCAAAAACTAAAGAATGGAGAAGAAGCGGCAACAATCAGATTATCGACAACTTTGGTGGTGCGTGATAGTACACGATAATCAGAGAAATAAGACAATTTGCACAAAAGATGCGCGCTGTTTTTGGAACTGGTTATGCGTTTAACCTATTGTGGTTATAAGGTGTTCACTTTACAATTACGGTGAGGTGAATATTATGTTTACAGAAAATCGATTCTATAAAACAGTGATAAAGATAGCAATTCCGGTGACACTTCAGTCTTTGCTTCAATCTTCCTTTGGGGTAGCAGATCAGATGATGACAGGGCAGCTCGGAAGTGTCAGTATCGCAGGAATTGGATTGAGTTCTAAGATCACATCTGTTTTCTCAGTATTGGTATCAGCGATTGCAGCAGTGGCAGGAATCATGATTGCACAATATGTGGGTCAGAAGGACGATGAAGAAGTAAGTCGTTGTTTTTGCGTCAACTTGTTCCTGGCAGTCATTCTGGCGGTGTTTTTTACGATGCTGAGTGCGATGTGTCCGCAGATAATCATGAGGATATATACGAGAGATCAGACTGTGAGAAAGGTGGCGGCAGGTTATCTTCGGATTGTGTCTGTGACTTATCTCCCAATAGCCATATCTTCTCTGACATCAGTACTTCTTCGCTGTATGGAAAAGGCGGAACTTCCGATGTATGCGAGTATCTGTTCGGCAGTTATGAACACAGGATTGAATTACGTGTTGATATTTGGAAAGTGTGGTATTCCTAAAATGGGAGTACAGGGTGCGGCAATAGCGACTGTAATCTCCCAATCGGTGAATTGTGTATTATTGCTTGTTTTGTTCTTGGGATATTATGGAAATAAAGGACAGAAATTAGTATTAAAATTTACTCTAAAAATGACTTCTGAAAAGTATAAACAATATTTGGGAATCTTGCTCCCAATCTTGATCTGCGAGTTTTTGTGGACACTTGGTGAAAACATATATGCGGTTATCTATGGGCATATAGGGACAGAAGCTTGTGCAGCCATGACATTAACGACACCAATTCAAGTACTGATGATTGGAGCATTGAGCGGGGTCTCACAGGCAGCGGGAGTGATAATCGGTAAGACTTTGGGAAGTGGAGATAATGAACGGGCGTATGAGGAGTCGAAAAAGTTGATGAAATATGGACTTATCGCTTCTATATTGCTGTCGGTTCTTTTGATCTTTCTAAGTAATTGGTATGTTTCCATTTATCAGGTGGAAAGTCATGTGAGGATGCTGGCGTGTCAGATTTTGTTCGCATTTGCGTTGATAGCACCAGTCAAAGTACAGAATATGATTCTTGGCGGTGGAATTATCCGAAGTGGCGGTAAGACAAAATATATTATGTGGATTGATTTTGTCGGAACATGGTTATTCGGTGTGCCGCTGGGATTTCTCACTGCTTTTGTGCTAAAGCTGGAAATCCCATACGTATACTTTATCCTTTCGCTGGAGGAATGTGTCAGATTAGGAATCTCATTTGTGGTGTTTCGGAAAAGAAACTGGATGATGCAATTATAATGTTAGAGATTCCAGCATCTCATGAACAGTCTTGCCGGTACAAGGATGATGTTTGTAAGGAGCAATCTCATAAAGCGGCTTTAGAACAAAGTCTCGTTTGTGCATTTCGACATGAGGGATGCATAAGTCCATAGTCTCATAGATGAGATCATCATAGAAAATAATATCCAGATCCAGTGTACGAGGACCCCAGTGAATGATGCGTTCTCGCCCGGCAGCCTGCTCAATACGGTGAAGCTCGCTTAACAGTTCCGCTGGAGGCAGAAGTGTACGAAGTTCAAGACAGGCATTCAGAAAGTCGTCTTGTTCGGTCATTCCGTAAGGTTCTGTTACCAGAAAAGAAGAGACTTTAGTTACTTCACAGCAAGGAGCCGTGTTTAAGGCAGTAATTGCATCGTTTAGATATTGCTCTTTATTCCCAAGATTAGAGCCGAGTGCAATATAGGCAGTATGCCATTGGCGTTCGATTTCAACAGATACGGTTTCCAGTGGAAGACCGATTGGAGCCCAGGGCTTTTTGATCTCTAGTTGAATCTTTTCAAGACCGGCAGTGTGGAGTAATAATTCTTCTGCCAGGGCTTCGGCTGCACACTCGAGTAGTTTATACGTATGTGTTTTTAGAAAATGATCGATGAAATGGCTTACTTCGCCATAATGGATAGAGTCGGTTAATTCGTCGGTTTTCCCGGCCTTTCGAGTGCTGGTGTACAGAATGGCTGAGACGATAAACTTCTGACCCAGTACATTTTCTTCTGGGAATACCCCGTGATTGGCGAAGATTTCCAGGTTTGATATCTTGATTTTATCCATGGTTCTTACTCCTTTGCAAGATGGCTTCTATCATGGTAATTGCCCTGTGATTCGCCTTGACATCGTGAACTCTTACGAAAGAACAGCCGTGCAACATTCCATATACTGTAGTAGCAAGGGTTCCTTCTTCGCGTTCATCAGAAGGAAGATCCAGGGTAAGTCCAATGACTGATTTGCGGGAAGTTCCAAGAAGAATCGGATATCCGAGTTCCTGCATGCAGTCAATTTCCCGGATAATATCCAGGTTCAATTCATAAGTTTTGCCAAATCCTACTCCGGGATCAAGGATGATCTTATCGTCTTCGATTCCTGCTTTTTTTGCAAGAGAGATGCATTCTTTCATATCCTCCAAAAACTCAGAAATAAAGTTCTGATATAAGGCTTCTTTTCGATTGTGCATCAGGCAGCAGGGCACCTGATAACGGGCAATTAGTTCGGCCATATGTTCGTCGTATTTTAATCCCCAGATATCATTGACCAGATCAGCTCCGGCATCAAGAGCTGCCTTTGCAACCGTACTTTTATAAGTGTCAATAGAGACTGGAATATCGAAATGGTGTTTTAGCTGTTCAATGACGGGAGCAACACGTTCGATTTCTTCGGCATCCGTAATCTGTGTATGTCCGGCACGTGTGGACTCTCCGCCAACATCCAGAATATCAGCCCCATCATGGATCATTTCTTCCGCATGTCTGAGTGCGGCATCCAGATGCTGATATTTTCCTCCATCGGAAAAAGAATCAGGGGTTACATTTAGAATTCCCATAATATAGGTATGGTTTGTAGCATCAAAGTTTTTCTCTCCAATAATCATAATAGAATCTCCATATTTTTCTTATTATTACTCCAATTACAATCTGCTTCTGCCTGACATGCGTAGCAGGCCCGGGATGCCTTATCACTCTCATATAGAAGCGCTTCCAGCGGTTCGGCATCTTGTCGAAGCCTTCGGTGGCCGCGGATTGCAGTCAGGATTTGTTGCTTTTCCTCTGGTGTAAAGCAGATCGGTTCAGGCATGTCGGATAATATTGTAGCTGCAATCGCTTCACTTGCGAGTTCGTGTGGAGTACCGTCTTCATATTGACGGTATTTTCCGATATCATGCAGAAGGGCTGCAGCATAGATGAGTTCCTTTCGGATGCCAAGCCCTCGTTCAAGATTATGAATGTATGCAATTCTTGCCACATCCAGAAGATGCGTCATCTGATGGCGGCAGAAGATACGGTCATACTCTAAATCTTCAAGCCGCTGGTAAGAGGAACGGTATAAAGGATGTTTTCGCAGAAATGCGACCTGCTGCATGGAATCATGACAGTCAGATGGTATTATTTGTGTCTCAGACATAGTTTCCTCCAATAGAAATAACTTTAGCGGTTCAGCATATGGAAAAATCGTTCTTCCAACACAGGATTGTTCTCAAATTCCCCTCGTTTTGCAATCGTCACAGTCTGGCTTCCGGGTTTTTTGATGCCGCGCATGGTCATACACATATGCTCCGCCTCGATCATAACCATCACACCTTTCGGCTGCATGTGTTCCATCAGAGCGTCTGCAATCTGGCCGGTTAATTGTTCCTGAATCTGCAGTCGTCTTGCAAATACCTCTACCGTGCGGGCCAGCTTGCTGAGTCCGACTACTTTCCCGTCCGGGACATAGGCAATATGCACTTTTCCGTAAAATGGCAGCATGTGATGTTCGCAGGTGGAATAGAAAGTAATGTCTTTTTCTAACACCATCTCACTGTTCTCCACGTGAAATACCTTGCAAAGGTGTGTGCCGGCATCCTCGTTCATCCCACCATAGAGCTCTTCACACATACGCGCAATGCGGTCTGGTGTCTCACGCAGACCCTCGCGGTGGATATCTTCTCCGATGCCTTCCAGCATGAGTTGAACGGCTTGTTTGATTTTTTCTTGATCTATCATAGTTTCTTTCCTTCTATCATCTATTTTTTCTTTCTATTATTTGTTGCGTGAGTTGGTGGTATTCTTCGCGTACCCGTCCCAGATAGGAGAGGGAGCCAAAAGCAAGGATGATATTATCTCCATCGGATGGATCCATAGCTTTGGCATCTGACAGAGCATTTTTCACAGCATCTTTGATGCTTCGCTCACAGGCTACGGGAATGTCAGGTGAACAGTATGTCCTCATCACTTCTGCAAGATCACCGGCAGAAAGTGTACGTTCTGCATTGGGCAGATCAACCGTGTGCACAGACTTTGCCGATGGAGCCATGATCGCAGCGAGCTTCTGATATTCTTTATCATGGAATACTCCCATAATATAGATAAGATGCTTCCCTGGGAAATAAGTATCAAGGGATTCTTTTAATCGCTTTGCGGCATCTTCGTTGTGTGCCCCATCAATGAAGAACAGAGGGTGTTCTCCAAGACAGGTAAAGCGGCCTGGCCAGGAAGTCTGGGAAAATCCTGTATCAATGTCATTTTCTGTGATATTATATCCCAGTTCTATAAGTGCATCTATGACTTCCAGTGCAGTGATGGCATTATCGGTCTGGTATTTTCCGGCGAGAGGACAGAAGATGTGTTCTCGCTTTTTATAGGAAAAAGTCTGACCGGAATAGCTTTCATTCAGAATCGTTCTTTTATTGCGTTCTGCAGTGTAAAATGGACAGTGTAAAGAGTTGGCGCGTTGTTCTAATATCTGCAATACTTCTGGTTCCTGAGGAGCAGAAACAACTCTGCACCCAGATTTTATGATACCGGATTTTGTCTGTGCAATCTCTTCTATAGTGTTACCAAGAATTCCAAGATGATCAAGGCTGATAGAAGTAAATACAGCGCACAGCGTATTTTCAATAATATTCGTAGCGTCTTGGTCACCGCCAAGTCCACATTCCAGAACAACCAGGTCACAGTGCTCTTCTTTGAAATATAAAAAAGCTATTGCTGTCTCAGCTTCGAACACAGTCGGGCTTCTCTTGCCGGCTGTCTCCATGCGCGCAATAGCTTCCTGGATCTTATGTGTACATCTGGCGAATGCTTCTTCAGATATCCATGTTCCATCAATCTGAATCCGCTCCAAATAGGAAACCACTGTTGGCGATACATATCGTCCGGTCTTGTATCCTGCCTGACTTAAAATTGAAGAAGTGTATGCAAGCACAGATCCTTTCCCATTAGTCCCTGCGATATGTATAAACTTTAGATCTTTCTGAGGATCACCCAGTTCATGCAACAGTTCACGAATCGTATCCAAACCAAGTACACTTCCGTATTTTGACATATTGTCTAAATATACCCTTGCTTCTTTATAGGTCACGTTCTTCGTTTCCTTTCATATTACTGTTATCCATCATAGCACTAAAGGACATTTTCGGCAAGCCAGTTTCTGGAATCTTTTTACGTTGTTATGTATCTGAAGAAAGATGCGGATATCAGGTTTTTCAGTTCATAATAATAAAATACATTCATACGTGTAACGAATCCCATTTTTTGGTAGTCTAATAATCAAAGGAGGTGGAAATCGTGAGTTTTGAAGAAATATATCGTTTGTATTTCAGAGATGTATATCTTTTTTTGCTTGCAATGAGTGAAAACCCTGATATTGCAGAAGAGATTACACAGGAAACATTCTATAAAGCGTTAAAGAATATCCATAAATTTAAAGGAGAATGTTCGCTAAAAACCTGGCTTTGTCAGATCGCAAAGAATACATATCTGACACATTGTAAAAAACAAAAACGATTGACTCACGAAGATATCTCCGAAGTGTATGCGGATGCAACGATGGAAGATCTGGTGCTCCAGAAAGAAGAGGAGTTGTCTGTTTACAGGATAATGAATTGTCTGAACGAGCCGTTTAAAGAAGTGTTTATGTTAAGGACGTTTGGTGATTTGTCATATAAGGAAATCGGGGAGATATTTGGGAGAAAAGAAGGATGGGCACGCGTGACATATCATCGGGCTAAAATAAAGATCCAGGAACATATCAAGGAGGAATCGTAATGAGTGATAAGATAAGCTGTAATGTGATTCAAGATCTGCTGGTTCTGTATGAAGATGAGGCATGCAGTGAGGAAAGCTGTAAACTGATTGAAGATCATCTCTCGAAGTGTGAGGTGTGCAGAGATATCTATGAGAAAGCAATGAAAACAGTTCCAGTCACAATGGAAGATCGTCAGGAGGAAGAGCGTTTTGTAAGATTTGCCAAAAAGATGAAGCGAAAATTAAATTCATTCTATATTATCCCGATTGCACTTTTTCTGCTGCTCGTATTGATGATTGATTATGCGTGGTCAGAATATTTTTCGGTCTGGATTAATTCTGTTGCAGCAAAAGATGTCAAAATTACAGAATTATATCAGCTTGATACGGGTGATATCTATTGTACGATTCGGACAGACAGACCATTTGCACATATTACAGATTATGGGATACAGATAGATGGTAATCCAGATGGTGATAATGATGAGGCATGGTATGAGCTTCACTTTCAATATCTGATGCCATGGCAAGATGAAGAAGACAGCTTTTATTCAGACTGTAATGGAAAGATCAGTTTTATATTTCCAATGACACAGACGGTGCATTATGATTACCTCTATACCTGTTCATCTATTTTTTACACAGGAAAAAATAAAAGTGATAAAGCAATCATCTGGAAAGAAGGGCAGTCAGTAGAGAAAGCCCCGCCAGAGATTCAAAAGAAAGCAGATCAATATTATTTGTTGGAAGAGGAACATTATGGATACCCGATTTATATACGAAGTGGAGAACGAAAATGAAAAATTCGTCTGTAAAGATAATATGGATTTTGGCATGGAAATATATGAAAAGAAATAAGCACCGAACAATTTTGACAATTCTTGGGATTGCATTGTCTGTTGCAGCGTTAACCTTTGTTGTCCTTTTCTCTTCAGCATTTCGCAATGCTGAAGAAGGTAAGATTATAGAAAAAGAAGGAGGATGGCATGCCAGATTTCATCAGGTGACGGAAAAACAGATTCAGGAAATTGCAACGTGGAATAAAACAAAGCAGATAGCGGTGACGTCCAATTGTGAAGAGCATGCCGGCAATTGTGTGGATGTGGAATTAAAGCATCCAGGAGTATCTGCAATCGGCAGGACACAACGTTTTGCAGAAAAGATTAATATGAGCATACTTCCCGAAGAAGAGCAGTATGAAGATATCGGGCATGAAAAAATAAAATACAATATTACTTATCATTATAGTCTGTTAGAACTATACGGTATATTTTACGAAGGAGCGCAAGGATCAGGGGCATTGACACTTACAATGATTGTAATTATCATCATTTTTTCCAGTGTGTTTATCTATAATGTGTTTGCAATCTCTGTCAGTGAAAAAATCAGATACTTAGGTATGCTTGGAAGTGTGGGTGCTACCAGATGGCAGAAAGCAAATTGTATATTTTTTGAAGGAATAATAGAAGGAATGTCAGGAATCTTTCTTGGACTTATTCAGGGAATCTTCATAGAAAAGCAAGTGCTCTCAAGGAAAAGTGATATGGAATTTATAATAAACAGAATCGATATAGGAATGATTCTTTTATGTGGATTGCTGATAGTATCTCTGGCAAGTATGATACCAGCATCAAGAGCCGGAAATGCATCCATTATGGATATGGTAATTCGCAGATATCCTTCAAAACTGGAAGGGCAAAAGCTTACAACATTAAAAAAACAACATCGTATATTGGGAACGGAAGGTGCGATTGCTTTGAAAAATGTATTCTTTCATGAAAAACAGTATACTATCTGCATTGCTATGTTAAGTCTTATCTGCTGTATTATGGTATGGGCATGTTTTGGCATGCAATGGAGAAGGGAATATACAAAGATAACAGGAGTTCAGCTAGATGGGGAACCTCTTCGGCTTGTTTTCCAATGTGGTATGCTGATTGCTCTGACAGCGTTTTGTATGACCAGTATGATTCAAAAGATTGCAGCTGATATCCGTATGAGACGAAGAGAATTTGCGGTCTATCAGTCGTTAGGCATGGAAAAAAGGCAATTGGCTAAGATGATAGCCATTGAAAATTCTATTTACGGGATCGCAACAGGAGTCATTGGGATTCCGTTCAGTATTTTTCTGCTGCATGAGCAGTATAAAGAGATTGCAATTGGAGGTGTGTATGTAAAAACGGCACAGGATGCTTGGGTTGTAAAGTTCCAATTGAGTATGCCGTATCAAATTGTTGTCGCGGAAATATTGCTGGTATTGGTGGTGGTTTTGCTGCCTACGCTGTATGGTCTGACAAAAATGAAGAGATTGGATATGCAATATATCTGTAATGAAAATGATTGATTAAGGGGGTATTATGACAATATTACGGGTAGAAAACTTAACAAAGATTTATGGTACAGGAGAAACGAAGGTGAAGGCTCTGGACCATGTCTCTTTTAACGTAGAAAAAGGAGAATTTATTGCAATTACTGGGGCGTCTGGTTCGGGAAAATCTACGCTGTTACATTTAATGGGAGGCGTGGAAAAAGCAACAGAAGGAAGGGTGTTGATAGGAAATACAGATATTTCAGCATTGAATGAAAATGAACAGGCTGTTTTCAGGAGAAGACATATTGGGCTTATCTATCAGTTTTATAATTTGATTCCGATACTGACTGTAGAAGAAAATATTCTACTTCCTTTACTGCTGGATGGGAAAAAAATAAATACAAAACGACTTTCTGGAATTGTGAAAATGTTAGGGCTCGAGGCGCGCAGAGAGCATTTGCCAAGTCAATTGTCTGGAGGTCAGCAACAGAGAGTCGCAATTGGAAGAGCTCTGATTACGCGCCCTGCGATTATCCTTGCAGATGAACCTACTGGTAATCTCGATCAGAAAAATACATTAGAGATCATGCATTTATTCCGAATACTTAACCAACGATTGGAGCAGACTATTCTTATGATTACACATGATCTGGATCTTGCAAAGCAATGTGACAGAATCATAAGAATTGAGGATGGAAGAGTATGAAGACATTTGAAGAACTTTATCGTGATCTCTTGGAAAGGAAGGTATCGTTAGAGGAACCGTTGCCGGACGGATATGATCCATATCATCTGGATTGTCTGTTGCATCCAGAAAAGTATGCACCCGTCCTTCCGGTCAGTACATGTGAGCAGTGTGCCTATGACAGAGCGTGTCAGAACAGTTGTATCTTTGATGCGATTGAGAGGGATGCATCCGGGAAATTATGGATCAATCCCTCTCTTTGTGTTGGCTGTGAGGCATGTATCGAAGCCTGTAAGGATCATCACATTGTTGCTGGGAAGGATGTGCTGCCGGCTATGAAAGCAGTAAGAGAGGCAAAAGGACCAGTATATATGATGATTGCACCGGCTTTTCTCGGACAGTTTGGAGAAGATGTGACACCGGGAAAGCTTCGGACTGCGTTTAAGGCTCTGGGATTTACCGGAATGGTGGAGGTCGCGTTATTCGCAGACATTCTAACACTGAAAGAAGCACTGGAATTTGATAGTCATGTGAAGCAAAAAGGAGATTATCAGTTGACCAGCTGCTGCTGCCCAGTGTGGATTGCCATGATACGTAAGAGTTATCATGAGTTGATGCCTCATGTACCGGGCGCTGTATCACCGATGATTGCGTGTGGACGTATGATTAAAAGGATTCATCCAGATGCTCTGACGGTATTTGCCGGTCCATGCCTTGCAAAAAAGAAAGAAGCAAAGGAGCCGGATATTGACGATGCTGTCGATTATGTACTGACATTTCAGGAAGTCCGTGATATCTTTGAGGTGGCAGACATCCATCCGGCAGAACTGACAGACGAGTGGAAGGAACATGCATCAAAGGCGGGAAGGCTCTATGCAAGAACTGGAGGGGTAAGTCAGGCTGTCTCAGAGATGGCAGAACAACTGCAGCCTGACCGTAAGATTCAAGTCTGTTCAGAGCAGGCAAATGGAACCAGAGAATGTATGGAAATGATCCAACGGATCAAAGAAAATCAGACAGAAGCAAACTTTTTTGAGGGAATGGGATGTATCGGCGGGTGTGTAGGTGGACCGAAAGCAATTGTTGAGAAAGAAGAAAGCCGAAAACGGGTAGATATATACAGTGATGAAGCGTTATTTCAGACGCCCTTGGAGAATCCCTATGTATTAAAGATTCTGGAAGAACTGGGATTTGAGACAGTGGAAGAACTTTTGGAGGAAGATTCTCTGCTGACCAGAGATTTTCATTAAGAGTTGGTTGTAATTGGGGTGAAAGATAGGGTACAATAGAGCACGACAGTATTTTGCCAGGAGGACAAATGATGAAGTATTATCTGGCCCCTTTGGAGGGGATTACGACTTATATCTACCGCAGAGCATACCATACTTATTTTCATCCGATGGATAAGTATTTTATCCCTTTTCTATCTCCACATATGAAGAAGGGATTTACAACGAAAGAATTGAGAGAAATTGCACCTGAGAATCATATGGGAATGAGGACGATTCCCCAGATCTTGACGAATCATGCGCAGGATTTTATCAGAACAGCGCAGAAACTGGAAGAACTTGGATATGATGAGGTCAACCTGAATCTGGGTTGCCCATCGAAGACGGTAGTTTCAAAAGGCCGGGGCTCGGGATTCCTTGCTAAGCCAGAAGAGTTGGACCGATTCCTGGATGAGATCTATGCGAATGTGAAGGTTAAGATCTCAATTAAGACCAGACTTGGCAAGTATCAGCCTGATGAATTTGAATGGCTGTTGTCAATATATAATCAGTATCCTGTAGAAGAGTTGATTATCCATCCCAGAGTACAGCAGGATTATTACAAAAATACACCGAATTATGAGGTGTTTGGTGAGGCACTTAAGAACAGCCGGAATCCAGTTTGTTATAATGGGGATCTGTTCAGGACCGAAGATGTCAGACGGCTTGAACAGAGATTCCCGGAAGTATCAACGATTATGCTGGGAAGAGGAATTATATACAATCCGGGGCTTGTCAGTGAGATGGAGGATGGAGACAAATTGGACAAGAATCGTCTTCGCCAGTTCCATGATCAGATATATGATGAATATCAGAGCCTCAATATGGGAGAGAGGAATGTACTTTTCAAGATGAAGGAAATATGGTGTTATATGGGACATCTCTTTCCAGATTGTGAAAAGCCTCTAAAGAAGATAAAAAAGGCAGAACGTATGAGTAAATATGAAGAGGCCGTGCGTGAGATTCTATAGTTTTTCTTTACTTTTGCATAAATTTGCAATATAATAGAAAAAAATTCCATATACAGGAATTTTTGAGGAGGCGTTTGTTTGGAACATTTGAATCAGTTAATTGCAGAGAATTTGAAAGAGATCCGCAAGAAAAAGGGATTAAGTTTAGAACAGGTATCCTCACTTACCACAATCAGTAAGAGTATGCTGAGTCAGATTGAACGTGGAGAAGTGAATCCGACGATTTCAACAGTATACAAGCTTTCTCTTGGCTTAAAAGTTCCGGTTACTGCATTTACAGCAGATAAGCCGATGCCATTTTCAAAAACAGGGAAAGCAGAAGTGATTCCTCTGGTTGGAAACGAGGGAAAATATCGCCTGTATCCAATCTTTAGTTTTCGGGACGGGCAGGATTTTGAAATATTTGACCTGGAATTTGACGAAGGTGGTATGATGGCTGGAAATCAGCAGATGAATGGAACCAGAGAGTTCATCACAGTGTATGCCGGACAGTTGACGATGATCTTTAAAGACAGGGAATATGTATTGGAAGCAGGAGACTCTGCGTCTTATAATGCTTTTGATGAATACATATACAAAAACACAGGAAAGGGTATGGTGACTGCCTGTATTGTAGTCCATTATCCGAATTAGAAAGGAGTTTTGCAGCATGGAAGACCAGAAGAAACGTGTATATGACGCATTGGACAAGTTGAAGATCAAGTATGAGGTCGTGGAACATGAACCCGTACATACGATGGAAGATATGGATAGATTAGGATTACCGGAGAAAGGAACTCTGTGTAAGAATCTATTTTTAAGAGACTCAAAAGGAAAGAGACATTTTCTTGTGACCTGTGATGAAAAAAAGAAGGTTGACCTGAAAGCATTAGGCAGACAGCTGGGAGCTGGAAATATCAGCTTTGCTTCCGAAGATCGTCTGGAAAAATATCTGGGACTGAAGCAAGGAAGTGTATCTCCATTTGGACTTATGAATGATACAGATCATGCGGTAGAATTCTTTATAGACAAAGACCTGAGCAGATGCAAGAGCCTGGGAATACATCCACTGGAAAATACCGCGACCGTATTCTTGTCATTCAAAGATCTGGATAAATTCCTTTGGGATCTCGATGTAGATGTTGTGAAGATTAAGTTATAGATTCTATCTTTTGTTCGACAGCTCTCGAACATCCTGCCATTCCTAAGTTCCACCCATCGCCTACCCAGGGGTCTCGACCAATGAACAAATTTAATACTTTTTTTATTGCATGTTCTGGTCATGAGAAGTAGAATAGGTAACGTAGTGATAGATGAAAGAGAGGATCAATATGGAAGAGCAGAATAGACAGGTCCCTCCTATGCCGCCGAGAAGCAATGGAAAGCGAATGTGGCATTTGTGCGGACCGCTTGTTATAAAATGGGCAATCGGATTCGGTGTCAGTATGGCTGCGATGATGGCATTGAGTTTTACGTATATATATGCACATTATGATGCTGCGATGAGTGCAATGCAGGATGAAACACAGATGATGAATCTCTATGCGAATCTGTTGGAGGAATATATCAATGCGACGACACTTGTAGAAGGAATTGCTGCATTGGTTACAATTCCTGTGATGCTGGTACTGTTTCATAAAGACAGGGTTGCAGAAAAGTTACGAGGTGTGATTCCGAACAAGAAAGCTCCAATCTGGAAGTATCTGGCGGAGATTGTTTTGGCATTATCGTTGAGTATGGGATTGAATAATTTGATTCTTATTGCGAATCTGCCCTCCGTCAGTGATGGATATCAGGAGACGATGGATGCACTTTATTCAGCTCCATTATTCGTGCAGATCATTTCCCTGGCGGTCTTAGTACCAATAAGTGAAGAGTTGGTATTCCGGGGATTGCTTTTTAAGCGATTACGGGAGCAGGGAGCATTTATGCAGGCTGCGTTGTATTCTTCAATTGTATTCGGATTGTTGCATATGAACATGGTACAGATGATCTACGGATTTATTCTTGGAATGATGCTGGCATATGTTTATGAAAAGTATGGTTCTGTGAAGGCGCCGATTGTGGCACATATGGCTATGAATTTGTTGTCTGTACTTGGAACGGAGTTCAAACTGTACGAGTGGTTAGTGGAAGATTCCTTGAGAATTGGTATTATAACAGTAGTGTGTGCGGCTGTTTCAGCAACGATGTTTGTACTGATTCAGAGAATCGATGAGAGACCGGATATAGAAGAACAAATGAATAAAAATGAAAATCTGGCAGATGCATAAACTGCCAGATTTTTTTTGTAAAAATATTAAATAATCTAATTATCTGACAATTTAATAAAAATAATTGTTTACATTTTAACAGAAAAGTAGTATAGTAGGAAAAAATAAAAACAGAAAGGACTAGATATATGAACGAGCAGACAGTAAGCAATCAAGCTGGATTGTATCGTTCTCAGTTTGAACATGACAACTGCGGAATTGGTGCGATCGTTAATATCAAAGGCCAAAAAAGTCATGATACAGTGGCAAATGCATTGAAGATAGTAGAAAATTTAGAGCATAGAGCTGGCAAGGATGCCGAAGGTAAGACAGGCGATGGAGTTGGAATTTTATTACAGATTTCACACAAGTTTTTCTCCAAAGTCTGCGAACCTCTCGGCATCTTTTTAGGTTCAGAGAGAGATTACGGGGTGGGAATGTTTTTCTTCCCCCAGGATGAGCTGAAAAAGAATCAGGCAAAAAATATATTTGAAGTGATTGTCAAAAAGGAAGGCATGAATTTCCTGGGATGGAGAGAAGTGCCGGTAAGACCTGATGTGCTGGGAAGCCGTGCGGTAGAATGTATGCCATGTATTATGCAGGGATTCATTGAACGTCCGAAAAAGATTGCAAAAGGAATTGATTTTGACAGACGACTATATGTCGTACGCCGAATTTTTGAGCAGAGCAGTGATGATACTTATGTTGCATCCCTTTCCAGCAGAACGATTGCCTACAAAGGAATGTTTTTGGTAGGACAGCTTCGTTCATTTTTTGAAGATCTGCAGAATGAGGATTACGACTCTGCGATTGCATTAGTGCATTCCCGATTTAGTACCAACACGAATCCAAGCTGGGAACGTGCACATCCGAACCGTTTTATCGTACATAACGGTGAGATTAATACGATTCGCGGAAATGCAGATAAGATGCGCGCCAGAGAAGAGAATATGGAATCAGAATATCTGAAGGGCGAACTTCATAAGGTTCTTCCGGCAATCAATACTGCGGGTTCTGATTCTGCAATGCTGGACAATGCAATTGAATTTATGGTGATGAGTGGTATGGATCTGCCATTAGCAGTTATGATTGCTATTCCAGAACCATGGGCGAATACCAAGAACATGTCTCAGAAAAAGAAAGATTTTTATCAGTATTATGCAACGATGATGGAGCCATGGGATGGCCCGGCCTCCATTCTGTTCAGTGATGGTGATTGTATGGGGGCAGTGCTTGACAGAAATGGTTTGCGTCCTTCTCGTTACTATATTACGAATGATGATACCTTAATTCTCTCATCTGAGGTTGGAGTACTGGATATTGATCCGAGAAAGATCGTTGTAAAAGAACGTCTTCATCCAGGGAAAATGTTATTGGTCGATACCGTAAAAGGAAAAGTGATTGATGACGAAGAGTTAAAAGAAATGTATGCGAGCAGACAGCCATATGGTGAATGGCTTGACAGTCATATGGTACAGCTGAAAGACCTGAAGATTCCGAATCAGAAGGTTCCTTCTTATACAGCAGAGGAATGCAAAAGACTTCAGAAAGCATTTGGATATTCTTATGAAGAAGTAAAGACATCTATCTTGACCATGGCAATGAATGGTTCGGAAGGTACAGCTGCAATGGGTATCGATGCACCGTTAGCAGTATTGTCTGATCAGCATCAGAACCTGTTCGGTTATTTTAAACAGCTTTTTGCCCAGGTTACAAATCCTCCAATTGATGCGATCCGTGAAGAAGTTGTTACATCTACAACCGTCTATATTGGATCAGACGGCAATCTTCTCGAAGAAAAAGAAGAGAATTGTAAGATGCTGAAGGTAAATAATCCAATTCTTACCAATACAGATCTTCTGAAGATAAAGAATATGAAGCAGGATGGATTCAAAGTAGCAGAGATTCCAACAGTGTATTATAAGAATTCCAGCCTTGAAAAAGCTATTGATTATCTGTTCATTGAAGTAGACCGTGCAATCCGAGAAGGCGCGAACATCCTGATCCTTTCTGATCGGGGAGTCGATGAATATCATGTTGCGATGCCATCCTTGCTGGCGTTGTCCGGACTACAGCAGCATCTGGTCCGTACAAAGAAGAGAACATCGGTGGCGATTATTCTGGAGACCGGTGAACCTCGGGAGGTACATCATTTTGCAACACTTCTGGGCTATGGCGCCTGTGCAATCAACCCATATCTGGCACATGAATCTATTAAGCTTCTGATTGATACGAACATGATCCAGAAAGATTATTATGCAGCTGTAGATGACTATAATCGTGCAATTATCAATGGCATTGTTAAGATCGCATCCAAGATGGGAATCTCCACGATTCAGTCTTATCAGGGCGCAAAGATCTTTGAGGCGATTGGTTTAAAAGAAGAATTTATCCGCAAGTATTTTACGGATACGGTAAGCCGTGTGGGTGGTATTGGAATAGAAGAAATAGCAAAGGATTATATTGCACGCCATTCTCAGGCGTTTGATCCATTAGGATTGGAAGTGGATCTGACATTGAATAGTGTGGGTCAGCATAAGTCTAAGAGTGGCGGAGAAAAACATCTTTATAATCCACAGACGATTCATATGTTACAACAGTCTACCAGACGTGGCGATTATGAGATGTTTAAAAAATACACGGAAATGGTCAATAAAGAAGGTGAACACATCAATCTTCGCGGACAATTAGAGTTCAATTATCCGAAGAAAGGAATTCCAATAGATGAAGTAGAAAGCGTAGATTCTATTGTTACAAGATTTAAGACAGGAGCGATGTCATATGGTTCTATTTCCAAAGAGGCACATGAGACATTGGCAATCGCTATGAATCGTCTTCATGGTAAATCTAACAGTGGTGAAGGTGGAGAAGAAATCGACCGTCTTGACAGTGACAGATGCTCTGCGATTAAGCAGGTGGCTTCTGGACGTTTTGGTGTGACTTCAAGATATCTGGTAAGCGCAAAAGAGATTCAGATTAAGATGGCACAGGGAGCAAAACCAGGAGAGGGCGGACATCTCCCGGGAGGAAAGGTATATCCATGGATTGCCAATACTCGTCATTCTACGCCTGGTGTAAGTCTGATCTCTCCGCCGCCACACCATGATATCTATTCTATCGAGGATTTGGCGCAGTTGATCTATGACTGTAAGAATGCGAATAAAGATGCGCGAATCTCTGTAAAGTTAGTATCAGAGGCAGGCGTAGGAACCGTTGCAGCAGGTGTTGCCAAAGCAGGCGCCGGATTAATTCTGATCTCCGGATATGATGGGGGAACCGGTGCGGCTCCAAGAAGTTCGATTCACAATGCAGGTCTTCCTTGGGAACTTGGTCTGGCAGAGACACATCAGACCTTGATTCAAAATGGATTAAGAGAGCGTGTCCGCATTGAAACAGATGGTAAATTGATGAGTGGACGGGATGTGGCGATTGCAGCTATTTTGGGAGCCGAGGAATTTGGATTTGCAACGGCACCATTGGTAACAATGGGATGTGTTATGATGCGAGTGTGCAATCTGGATACTTGTCCGGTCGGAGTGGCGACCCAGAATCCAGAATTGAGAAAAAGATTTACCGGAAAACCGGAATATGTAATTAATTTTATGCGTTTTATTGCACAGGACTTGAGAGAACATATGGCCGGATTGGGCGTACGTACCATTGACGAACTGGTAGGCCGCACAGATCTGTTGCGAGCGAAAGAACAACCGACTTCTAACAGAGCAGCTACATTGGATCTGCAGCAGATTCTTTATAATCCATATGAGGGTACGAAGACTCCTGTTACATTTAACCCAAAGAAAGTATTCGATTTTGAATTAGAGAAGACGTTGGATGAAAAAGTCCTGGTGAAAGAATTACTCCCGTCTCTTGAGAAGAAGCAGAAGAGAATCATAGAAGTGGATGTTACCAATACCAATCGTACTTTTGGAACAATCTTTGGTTCTGAGATTACAAAACGATATCCAGAAGGATTGCCGGAAGATAGTTTTGTTGTGAAATGTACAGGTGCCGGAGGTCAGTCATATGGAGCATTTATTCCAAAAGGCCTGACTCTGGAACTGGTTGGTGACAGTAATGATTATTTTGGTAAAGGCCTGTCTGGCGGTAAGTTAATAGTCTATCCGCCAAAGGGTGTTCAATATAAACATAATGAAAACATTATAATAGGAAACGTTGCGCTCTACGGTGCTACCAGCGGAAAAGCATTTATCAATGGTGTTGCGGGGGAACGTTTCGCTGTGCGTAACTCCGGTGTGACTGCAGTAGTAGAAGGTGTGGGTGATCACGGATGTGAATACATGACCGGAGGACGTGTGGCAGTCTTAGGAAAAACTGGTAAAAACTTTGCAGCGGGTATGAGCGGCGGCGTAGCGTATGTTCTGGATATGGACAGTGATTTGTATATGAATGTAAACAAGCAGATGGTCAATATTGAACGAGTATCGTCCAAGTATGATGTAAATGAACTGAAAAGTATGATAGAGGAACATGTATCTTATACGAACTCTGAGATCGGGAAAGAGATATTGGATAACTTTACAGAATATCTGCCGAAGTTCAAGAAGATTATTCCGATTGATTATGAACGTATGTTAAAGACCATTTTACAGATGGAAGAGCAGGGTATGAGTAGCGAACAGGCAAAAATCGAAGCATTCTATGCAATCAAAAATGGAAGATAGGGGGCGAGAAAAGTGGGAAAAGCAACAGGATTTATGGATTATGAAAGACAGGATAAGATAGCTGAAGAACCAAAAGAGAGAATCAAGCATTTTAACGAATTCCACACCCCTCTGTCCAGAGAAGAACAGGAACGTCAGGGAGCAAGGTGTATGGCTTGTGGTGTGCCATTTTGTCAGGCGGGACAGATGATCGCAGGGATGGCCAGTGGGTGTCCGCTGCATAATCTGGTACCGGAGTGGAATGATTTGATTTATCATGGGAATTGGGAGGAAGCATACCATCGTTTGAAAAAAACGAATAATTTTCCAGAATTTACTTCACGTGTGTGTCCGGCCTTATGTGAGGCAGCATGTACCTGCAGCCTGAATGGAGATTCTGTATCAACGAAAGCCAATGAATATGGAATTATTGAAAATGCATATGAACAAGGATATGCGTCGGCAAAACCAGTGAAAGTGCGTACTGGAAAGAAAGTGGCAATCGTAGGTTCAGGGCCATCCGGACTTGCGGCTGCAGATATGCTGAATCGCAGAGGCCACAGTGTTACTGTCTATGAACGTGAAGACAAAGTTGGGGGCCTGCTTCGTTACGGTATCCCGAATATGAAGCTGGAGAAACAGATTATTGACCGTAAGATTGCGATTATGGAAGAAGAAGGTATTACTTTTGTAACAGGATGCAATATCGGAAAAGATAAGAAGGCGTCAACATTATTGAAAGAATTTGACAGGGTCATCCTCTGTTGTGGAGCATCAAATCCAAGAGACATCAAGGTTCCAGGGCGAGATGCAAAAGGCATCTACTTTGCAGTAGATTTCCTGAAGTCAACGACAAAGGCTCTCTGGGCGAACAAGATGCAGCTAAAAGATGGAACTTATATCTCTGCAAAGGGAAAGAGAGTTATGGTCATAGGTGGAGGTGATACTGGAAATGATTGTGTTGGTACTTCGATGCGTCATGGTGCCAAATCAGTCCTTCAATTAGAGATGATGCCAAAGGCACCAGATGAACGTACAGAGATGAATCCATGGCCGGAATGGCCGAGAATCTGCAAGACAGACTATGGTCAGCAAGAAGCAATCGCTGTATTTGGAAAAGATCCCAGAGAATACCAGACCACTGTAAAAGAATTCAAGAAAGACAAAGATGGCAATGTATGTAAAGCAGTTCTTGTAAAACTGGAGTCTAAAAAAGATGAAAAGACGGGCCGAACGATGATGGCAGAGGTAGCAGGAAGTGAATATACTGTCGATGTAGATTTGGTGCTGATCGCAGCCGGGTTCCTGGGAAGTGAAAGTTACGTTACCAAGGCATTTGGTGTAAATGTAAACGAAAGAACGAATGTTGCAACACCAACAGGAGAATATCACACGAACATGAAGGATGTATTTACAGCAGGAGATATGCACAGAGGTCAGTCGCTGGTCGTGTGGGCAATCCGGGAAGGCCGGGAGGCAGCACAAGAAGTTGATATTAGTCTGATGGGATATACAAATATGAATATACAGTAAATACCTTGTTAGTTCTTAAAGATATTTCTTAAGATGTTACAAAAATGTTAAAAAATATTGCAAAAAATATCGTATTAAGGTATAATTGGTTCCAGATATAGGATTATCTATGTTAATAAGGGTAAAAGAGTATAAAAATAAGTTAAAGGATGATAAGATTTATGAAGAAATTTGGAACAAGACTGTTAGCTGTTGTGGTTGCAAGTTCTATGATTGCAATGCCGGTTATGGCTGCTCCTTCGGTAGATGATCTGAAGGAAGATAAAGCTGCGAAGGAGAGCGAAGTGAAGTCTCTGCAGGATGAATTGAACAGTATTATGACAAAGCTTAGCGATCTGGAAGAAGATCTGATCTCGAAAGGTGAAGAGATCAGTCAGGCAGAGAAAGATCTGGAGGCGGCAGAGGAAAAAGAGCAGGAACAGTACGAGGCGATGAAAAAGCGTATTAAGTTCATGTATGAAGAGGGAAATTCTACAGCACTTGAGACACTTGTAACATCCGAAGATTTTTCTGATCTGGTAAATAAAGCTGAATATGTACAGAATGTACATACATATGATAGAAATCAGTTGCAGGAATACGTAGAGACAAAACAAGAGATTGCAGATCTGAAGACAACTCTGGAAGAAGACCAGCAAAAAATGGAAACTATGCAGGCAGAGTATGAAGAACAGGAAGAAGAGCTGAATACAGTGATTGCTTCTAAGCAGGCAGAAGTTTCTGATCTTGATGCACGGATTCAGGAAGCGGCTGAAGCGGCGGCAGCCAGAGAAGCTGAGGCACAGCGTCAGGCACAATTGCAGGCTCAGCAGGCAGCGAATAATACGAACACAGGAAATACGAACACAGGAAATACGAACACAGGCAATACAAATAATGGTTCAAGTAATTCTGGTTCATCTAATGTGCCACCAAGCGTAAATGGAGGCACTGTTGTGAGTAGAGCATACAGCCAGCTTAGTAAACCATATTCTTGGGGAGCTTGTGGACCGAATAGTTTTGATTGCTCTGGTTTCGTAAGCTATTGCCTGACTGGAAGTTATACTCGTATCGGAACGACAATGACTTTCATGGGATGGACAAGAGTAAGTAATCCGCAGCCGGGAGATGTAGTAACATCAGCTACCCATTGTGGTATCTATATTGGAGGTGGTCAGATGATTCATGCTCCACATACAGGAGATGTTGTTAAGATTGGCCCGGTTCAGGCTGGTATGGTATATGTTCGCAGATAATATTCGAATTAATAAAGATTAATTTACAGCTCAGTTTTTAACTGAGCTGTAAATTTTTGGAATTTTTGATAAAATAATTGAAAATTGACACATAATGTAGTATTCTGACCTTAAGATATCTCAGGGAGAATAGTATGTATAGACAAAGAGGGAGCCTTTGTTTGTGCGGATAATAATTAATAGGACGGGTGAGAGTATGAAGAAAAGATATGTGCAGACACTCATCACGGTTCTTGTGATGAGTTCTTTAGTTGTAATGCCTGTTATGGCAGAACCTAACGATGAAGTGCAGGCGCTGGAGATACAAAAAAGTGAATTGGAAGATCAGGCAGGAGATATTCAGAGTCAACTGGTTAGTCTTTTGGTTAATTTTAATGCGTTACAGCAGGATATAGAGAATCAAAGCCAGAGAATTGTACAGGCAGAGACAGATCTTCAGGAAGCCGAAGAAAAAGAGAAAGCACAATATGAAGATATGAAGCTTCGGATTCAGTATATATACGAAGAAAGTGATGATTCACTTCTGGAAGCCCTGATAACGTCCAGGTCTTTCTCTGAGTTGGTGAATAAGGCAGAATATATTCAGAATGTACATAGTTATGACAGAAAGAAGTTACAAGAGTATATAGATACAAAGCAGGAAGTTGAGAACCTGAAAGTAGAATTGGAAGCTGGACAGGCAGATATGGAGGCAATGGCAGCTGACCTGAGCACTCAGCAGGCAGGACTTGAAACAACGCTGGCGGATATGAGAAGCCAGATCGCAGATTTTGACAGTCAGTTGGAGAGTGCAAAAGCGCAGGCGGCAGCGGAAGTACAGCAGTTGACGCAGGCAACAGAGAATGTGGTTGCTGCGGCAGAGCAGGGAGGCGGTAATGCATCAGTATCAAAACCTGCTTCTCAGCCATCCAACCCGACTGGCGGTACAAGTACTTCTACAGGAAATTCTAATTCTTCTGTAAGTAGTTCGAATAATACGAATACCAGTAAACCTTCTGGGGGAACGTCTGGAAGTACCGGGAGCGGCTCAACGACGACTTCGAAACCAAGCAATGCAGCTTTGGGACAGCAGATTGCCAACAAGGCATGTCAGTATATTGGTAATAAATATGTATATGGCGGTAACAGTCTGACAAATGGTATTGATTGTTCGGGCTTTGTAAAGGAGATACATGCATTGTTTGGAATTTCCACTCCAAGAACTACGGATTCCATTCAGGTGGCAGGAAAAGCGGTAAGCTATTCTGAGATGCTTCCTGGAGATGTAATCTGTTATAGTCAGCATGTGGCGATTTATATAGGAAATAACACAGTAGTTCACGCATCAAATAGTAATCCGTATCCGGTTGGTGGTATTAAAACGACATCGCCAGCTAATTACAGGACTGTCCTGGCAGTAAGAAGATTCTGGTAATACATTGTGAAATATGAGTTGATGAGATCATATAGGAATAAAAAAAGCCTTGCATTTGCAGGGCTTTTATGCTATCATAAAAAAGTCGCAAAAAATCACGCATTTGTTTGTTCGAGATGGTGCCAAAGCTTGATAATAAGCCGGTTTCAAGGACTTACACATATGCGGAAGTAACAAAACCAAATGGAGGAAAGAAATATGAGCGTTATTTCAATGAAGCAACTTTTAGAAGCAGGTGTTCACTTTGGACATCAGACAAGAAGATGGAATCCTAAGATGGCTCCATACATCTACACAGAGAGAAATGGTATCTATATCATCGACTTACAGAAGTCTGTAGGAAAAGTAGATGAAGCATATCAGGCAGTATCTGATATCGCAGCAGATGGTGGCACAATCCTGTTCGTAGGAACAAAGAAACAGGCTCAGGATGCTATCAAGACAGAAGCTGAACGTTGCGGAATGTATTTTGTAAATGAGAGATGGCTTGGAGGTATGCTTACAAACTTCAAGACAATCAAGAGCAGAGTTGCACGTCTGAAAGAAATCGAGAGAATGTCTGAAGACGGAACATTTGATGTACTGCCTAAGAAAGAAGTTATCCAGTTAAAGAAAGAATGGGAGAAGCTTGAGAAGAACCTTGGTGGAATCAAAGATATGAAGAAACTTCCAGATGCAATCTTTGTAGTAGATCCTAAGAAGGAAAAGATCTGTGTACAGGAAGCACATACACTTGGTATTCCGCTTATCGGAATCGCGGACACAAACTGTGACCCAGAAGAACTGGATTATGTAATCCCTGGAAACGATGATGCAATCCGTGCAGTAAAATTAATCGTATCTAAGATGGCAGATGCTGTTATCGAAGCAAACCAGGGAATGACTGGTGAAGACGAAGTATACGAAGAAGTAGAAGAAGCAGTTGAGGAAGCAGTAGAAGAGTAATCTGATTTATTGTATCGGATGATACATTTTATAAGATGATAAAATGGAGGATATAATCATGGCAGTTACAGCTAAGATGGTAAAAGAATTAAGAGAGATGACAGGCGCAGGAATGATGGACTGTAAAAAAGCTCTTAACGAAACAGATGGCAATATGGATGCAGCTGTAGAATACTTAAGAAAGAACGGACAGGCTAAAGCTGAGAAGAAGGCTGGACGTATCGCAGCAGAAGGTATCGTTATGGCTGACGTAAAAGATGATAAGGTTGCAGCAATCGTAGAAGTTAACTCTGAGACAGACTTCGTTGCTAAGAATGCAGAGTTCCAGGGATTCGTTAAAGCTGTTGTTAATCAGGCAATCGCTACAGAATCTGCTGATATGGACGCATTCATGGCAGAAGCTTGGAATGAAGATACATCTATGACTGTAAAAGATGCTTTGACAGCTAAGATTTCCGTAATTGGAGAGAATCTGAATATCAGAAGATTTGAAAAAGTTGCTACAGATGGATGTGTAGTTTCTTACATCCACGGTGGTGGACGTATCGGTGTTCTGGTAGAGGCTGATACAGATGTTGTTAATGACGAAATCAAACTTTGCTTAAAGAATGTAGCTATGCAGGTAGCAGCTATGTCTCCAAAGTATGTTTCTCGTGAAGAAGTTCCGGCAGATTACCTTGAGCATGAGAAAGAGATCCTGCTTGCACAGGCTAAGAAAGAAAACGAGGAGAGCAAGAAACCGAAGCCAGATAACATTATCGAGAAGATGATTATCGGACGTCTCAACAAAGAGATGAAAGAGATCTGCCTGCTTGATCAGGTATATGTACAGGATGGCGACCTTACAGTTGGCAAGTACGTAGAAAAAGTTGCAAAAGAGAATGGTGCAAATGTAACACTTAAGAAATTCGTTCGTTTCGAGACAGGGGAAGGTCTTGAGAAGAAGAATGAAGACTTTGCAGCAGAAGTTGCAGCTCAGATGAACGCATAATGCAAACTTTGCATTAGAATTATGATGAAGATAGACCCTTATAAATAGTGATTATGCTATTTATAGGGGTTTTCTGTTCTTATGGAAAATATCTTTGAATGAATACATATAATAAAGGATAATATACTTATAAAAAGAGATATTAATTATGGTCGGGGCAGAGACCTAAAACCTGTCTCAGCGGTCGGGATGGAGACTGAAAACCCATTCCATCGCAGAATAAACTGTGAAAAAATAGTAAGAGGATGGCTACCCAGTCATCCTTTTTACTTTTCGGAGTATTTAGAGAAGATAGTTTTTGACACTACCTTATTACAAAATGAGGTAAATAAATGAATTATATAAAAATCAAATAGGGGTGTAATCAGGATGGACAGCCAGTAAGAGATTTTTATAATTCCAAAGATTAAAATGTTTATTTTAGCAGTTTAGATGAGCAAACTATGAGGAAGTTTTTTCGATAGAATTTAATAAAATGATTGATATAACAAATGATTTATTTTCAGAATACTATGTCAAGAAAGGTGTACATCTGTAAAAAAACTCCTTATCACTACTAAACAAGTTGAGAAATAGTGAGATGTATTTTTTTATTGATAAGAATACATTCCTTTTAGAAAAAGAATTTCAACAGCTTCATAATTTTATGATAGTATTTTAGGATATTCTACATTTTTATTCAATATTACCCTTTTGGGGAAGGATGGTTATTGGAATCAGTTTATTTATGCGTCATCAGATCGATCAGACCTATAAAAGACTGGATGAAGTTGCAATTGTAGATTTATCAGAAGTGGAAGATGGTATATATGAAGGAATAGAGGAAACTGATTGGGTTACGTTGGTGGTATTCTTTATCCGATATGCGCAAAAAGGATATTAGAAAGTGGGGATATATATGAAACATCAGGATACGATACCATTTCTGGATGAACTTAAGCATCTTGATCATACGTTGAAAATCATAGATACCGCATTGACGAAAGCCAGGGAAGATGTCCTGCGGTTAGATCAGGAGTATAGAGATGCAAAGAGATACATGGCAGATTATCGTAATGAGATGGATAGCCATGAAAAACTTCAAAATGAATGGTTGTTGAATCAGACAGATCGAACCGGGGTATTTGCCGTAGAAGTGCACGAAAAGCTGGAAGAGCTATGCATAAACTGACACTTTTCTATACAGGAACTCCGTCTCCTTTCCTGCCAAAACAGGATGCTAAGATTAGATGAAAATAAGGATGGGTACTGTTAAATCAGATTCAAATTCTTTAGGGATAATATACTTGACAAATAAACGACCGTTCACTAAAATGAATGTAAACGACCGTTCACTACAACGAAGAAGGGAATTCAGTTACTATATTGTGGAGGGATATAATATGGTGGATACGAGGGAAAAGATATTAATGACAGCATTACAGTTATTTGCAAAAGATGGGTATGAAGCTGTTTCTGTTAGAACCATTGCAGAGGAACTCGATATGACGAAAGGTGCTTTATACAGGCATTATAAAAACAAGCGTGATATCTTTGATTGCATTGTAGAAAGAATGATACAGATTGATGCTCAAAGAGCAAGGGAATACCATATGCCGGATGAGGCATATGATACTAAGCCGGATGTTTATGAAAATACTACTTTGCAGAGTATTCAAAAGTATACCGTTGAACAATTTAGGTTCTGGACAGAAGATGAGTTTGCATCCTACTTTCGTAAAATGTTAACTTTGGAACAATACCGGAATAAAGAAATGGCAGAACTTTACAGCCAGTGTATTGTCGAAGGACCGGTTGCCTATATGGAAGATCTGTTCCGTGAACTGATTCAGAAAGAGGTATTGAAAGAGGAAAATCCCAGACAGCTTGCAGTAGAATATTTCGCCCCACTTTTTCTTCTTATCAGTATGTACGATAAAAGCGGAGAAGGTGAGGATTATGCTACAATTCTCAGCAATCATGTAAAACACTTTACTGAGAATCACGTTAAGGATTCAGGAGAGGAACAAGAGTAATATGGGAAATGAGATTATTATGAGACAATATGGTCTGTCTGAGACAGTTGAAAAGTTGGCCGAACGTTTTGCGGATTTGACTGTTTCGAGAATTCTTTCACAGGAAAAAGGAGTATATCGGCTGATTTCTTCCCAGGGAGAAAAATGGGGAGAAATATCGGGCAGATACCATTATGACGTACAGGCAAAATCAGATTATCCGGCAGTAGGTGATTTTGTTATGGTTGACTGGAACAAAAGTGGCGGAAACGCAGTGATTCATTATGTCCTTCCGCGAAAAAGCTCCTTTATCCGAAAAGCTGCCGGTGAAAAAAACGAGGAGCAGGTCGTTGCCGCCAATATTGATACTGTATTTTTGTGTATGTCCTTGAATAACGATTTTAATCTAAGGCGTTTAGAGCGCTATGTCGCGATTGCCTGGAACAGTGGTGCAGTGCCCGTTGTCGTCCTGACAAAAGGAGATTTGTGCGAGAATCCAGATAGTAAACTGATTGAAGTATCCTCTCGTGAACTGACTCTTTTGCCATCCGGCGGTATGGTGATTGATACACCGGGGATGCGTGAACTGGGGATGTGGGATGCCGGAGACGGAATCGATCAGACTTTTTCGGATATTGAGAAGCTGGCACAAAAGTGTCGCTTTCGTGATTGCACTCATTCCGGCAGTGAGCCAGGGTGTGCAGTACAAGAGGCGGTAGAGCGTGGTGAATTACCGATCGATCGACTTCGCTCTTATCAGAAACTGATGAATGAGAATCGGTATGTGAAAGATACACAAGGTTATTTGGCTGAGAAAAGGCAAAAATTTAAGAACATTGCAAAGATCAATAAAAGGAATAGGAAAGGATAAAGAAAAAATGAATACAGGCAACATTATTATTCGTTTAGAGAAAAAAGAAGAATATCGGGAAGTAGAAAATCTGGTAAGAGAAAGCTTCTGGAATGTATATCGTCCGGGATGCTTTGAGCATTATGTGTTAAATCAGCTGCGAGATGATCCGGCTTTTGTTCCGGAACTTGATTTTATCGTGGAACAGGATGGCAAGATGATCGGCCAGAACATGTTTATGAGAGCAAATATCAAAGCTGATGATGGCAAGACTATCCCCATCATGACGATGGGACCGATCTGCATTACCCCTGAACTGAAAAGAAAAGGGTATGGAAAGATTTTATTGGATTACTCTCTGGAAAAAGCGAAGGAGCTTGGCTGTGGCGCTGTTTGCTTTGAAGGAAACATTGATTTTTATGGAAAGAGTGGTTTTACTTATGCCAGTGAATTTGGCATTCGTTATCATGGTTTGCCGGAAAGCGAAGATGCCTCCTTCTTTTTGTGTAAGGAATTGATTCCGGGATATTTAGATGGGATTACAGGTGAGTATGCGACACCACAGGGATATTTTGTGGATAAAGCTGAGGTGGAAACATTTGATAAGGAGTTTCCGGTAAAAGAAAAATTGAAACTCCCGGGTCAATTATTTCAGGAGTAGTTTTCAAAAGATAGGATTTTGAATGTAACACCTTATTTTTTGTGTATAATATAAATTGAACATGACATATAGATGTCGTGTTATAGGTGGTATGATGAATCAGGAAGTGAAAGTGATATGAAAATAGATAGGCTTATCGGTATTCTTTCTATTCTTTTACAGGAAGAGAAAATAACTGCTCCGGAATTGGCAGAAAGATTTGAGGTTTCAAGAAGAACAATAAACAGAGATATTGAAGATTTATGCAAAGCTGGTATTCCGATTTTTACATCACAGGGTGCAGGCGGTGGTATCAGCATAATGGAAGGTTATAAGATGGATCGAACGATTCTGTCATCGAAGGATATGCAGATGATCATGGCAGGTCTTCGAAGTCTTGATAGCGTAAGTGGCAGCCATTATTATGTTAGGCTTATGGAAAAGCTCAAGGCTGGATCATCTGATTTTGTCAGTGGAAATGAGTCTGTTCTTATCGACCTGTCATCATGGAATAAGGATTCTCTGTCACCAAAGATTGAGCTGATTCAGGATGCTATCGAGCTTGGGAAGACCTTAAGGTTTAAGTATTATGCTCCGGGCGGTAATACGGAGAGGGAAAGGGAACCGTATTTTCTGATCTTCAAATGGTCAAGCTGGTACATCTATGGATATTGTCTGCTAAGGAACGATTATCGAATGTTCAAACTGAATCGAATGGCA
The DNA here is from genome assembly GCF_050313695.1 of Bariatricus sp. SGI.161. Taxonomy (NCBI): domain Bacteria; kingdom Bacillati; phylum Bacillota; class Clostridia; order Lachnospirales; family Lachnospiraceae; genus Bariatricus; species Bariatricus sp. SGI.161. Next base: position 186,703 of record NZ_JBNPLX010000001.1, on the reverse strand, counting down.
GAGCTTAAGCATGGCAGAAATTTTGAAAAAAGAAGTGCAGTGCCAATGCCAGATTTATCAAATGAGAAGATGTTTCCGCCACAGGCAAAAGTAAAAGCAGTTTTTCATCCGTCAATGAAATGGCATCTTATTGAAGAATATGGTATAGAGTCATTTGCAGAGATGCCGGATGGAAATCTTCTATTTGAACATGATTATGCGGATGATGAGGGGCTGTTGTCCTGGATACTTTCATGTAGGGACATGGTCACTGTTCTTGAACCAGAATCTATAAGGGAGAAACTGTTTCGTATCGCTTCTGAACTTGCAGAAAAATACAGGAAAGAAGGTCAAAAATGACAACGGTATATGTTTATGTAATGAATACAATGGCTGATTGGGAAATTGGCTACTGTCTTGCGGAACTTCATTCAAAAAGGTTTTTCAGGAAGGACGCCAGAGAGATTTCGGTGAAAACAGTATCTCTTTCAAAGGAGCCGGTGAAATCCATGGGAGGTCTTACGATTGTTCCGGACCTGACGATAAAGGATGTCCAGGCAAATAAAGATAATGTGCTGATTCTTCCCGGATCAGACAGATGGAGTGAATCCGAAAACTCCCCGATTCTTGGGATTGTTAAGCAATTCCTGGAAGCCGGAGGACTGGTTGCTGCAATATGTGGAGCTACCGTAGCACTGGCAAATACCTGGATTTATTTGCGGCAGATACATTGGAACACTGGTATGCGTATTTCAGTACAGGCAACGCAGATGAATTTTTTGCTATGATGCAGAGTCTGCAGAAATAAGGGGGACTAAGGTAATGAAGAAATGGTATGATGAAGAATATAGATTTTCAATAGAGGTAACAGGTTTTCTGCGAGGCGACCATACAGAACACCTATGCAGGAACGGTGAAGAAATAGGTGATAAATACACCTGTACCTACGGCTGTCCTGTGAATGAGCAGGGCTATGGAATATGTTCTAAAATGATGCAGATCCTTTACGGTGATATGCAGGCTGTTAGAAGTGGCGGAGATTTAACACTTATTGGAGGAATTGAAGCAAATGTGAAGGAATATGTTTGTCCGGACGGATGTGTATGCTTTCGAATGACAGTCGAAAAGACAGGCGCAGAGAATTTTTACAAAGGTAAATATTATCAGGAGTAGAGAGAAAATGGCATTTGATTTCAAGAAAGAATTTAAAGAATTTTACATGCCAAAGAACAAGCCGGAAATAGTGACTGTTCCGAAGGCAAATTACATCGCTGTAAGAGGAAAAGGTAATCCGAACGAAGAAGGTGGCGAGTACAAGCAGGCGGTAGGCATATTATATGCGATAGCATATACTTTGAAGATGAGCTATAAGTCAGATTATAAGATAGAAGGATTTTTCGAGTATGTAGTACCGCCACTGGAAGGTTTTTGGTGGCAGGACGGAGTGGATGGCTGTGATTACAGTATAAAAGCTGAATTTAACTGGATATCAGTAATAAGACTTCCGGATTTTGTGACAAAAAAGGATTTTGATTGGGCGGTGGAGACTGCATCTGCGAAGAAGAAAATGGACTGTTCCAGAGCCGAATTCCTTACAGTTGATGAGGGTTTGTGTGTTCAGATTATGCATCACGGACCTTTTGATGATGAGCCCGCAACTGTTGCAATTATGGATCAATATCTGAAAGATCATGGATACCGCAATGACTTTAGCGATGACAGGTTTCACCATGAGATATATATGTCTGATGCAAGAAAGGTTGCTCCTGAAAAGTGGAAGACTGTAATCAGGCATCCAATATGTAAAAAATCATTCTAATATAGAATAATATAGACACTTGAAGAGCGTTGAGGGAGGGAATTTCAAATGGAATTTATCCAAGTTACAAAAGATAATTTGGAAAAAGAGCACATCTGCTGTGCAATCTCAAATAATAAGGATGTACAGGTTACATCGAAAAAATCATGGCTTTCGGAACGATTTGATGAAGGCTTGGTTTTCTTGAAAAGTGAAGAGAGAGGAAAATGTTTTATCGAATATATTCCTGCAGAGTATGCGTGGAACCCAATTGATGCCAAAGGATATATGTATATTGATTGTTTGTGGGTTGCAGGTTCTTTCAAGGGACATGGGTACGCAAACGAACTGCTCAATTATTGTATGGAAGATAGTAAACAGAAAGGAAAGAAAGGACTTTGCATATTATCGTGTGCGAAAAAGAAACCGTTTCTTTCAGATCCTAAGTTCTTGAAATATAAAGGATTTGACCCCTGTGATGAAGCAGACAATGGAGTACAGCTCTGGTATCTGCCATTTGAAAAAGAAGCAGAGCCGCCAAAGTTTAAGGAAAATGCCAGGCATCCGCATATCGATGAAAAAGGCTATGTTCTTTTCTACACATATCAGTGTCCTTATAATGCAAAGTATGTTCCTGCTTTAGGGAATCTTGCAAAAGAAAAAGATATCAGATTTAAGGCGATTCATATAAAGAGCAGAGAAAAAGCTCAGAATGCACCAACACCGATTACAACCTATGCGTTGTTCTGTGATGGTGAGTATATTACAAATGAGCAGATGAATGATAAGAGATTTTTAAAATTATTATCAAAATAATAGTTAGGAACTCTATACCGAGAATGGTATGGAGTTCTTTATTAAATCTTTATTTTTTTCTGTTATCCTCTTTCTATAGAAATGAGAGAAAGAAGGTATAAGTATGGAAATGATGCTTCAAACGAAAGATCTTTGTAAGTCATTTAAGAAACAGAAGGCTGTAAATAAAGTCTCGCTAAATATTGAAAAGGGAAAAGTCTATGGGCTTCTTGGACCGAATGGGGCCGGGAAATCAACTACTCTGAAAATGATTACCGGTGTTTTAAAACCGACAGCAGGTGAGATTTATTTCGATGGAAAACCATGGCGCAGGGAGTCGTTGTCTGAAATTGGGGCATTGATCGAGAATCCACCAGTCTATGAGAATTTGTCTGTACGGGAAAATCTGAAAGTCCGGTCATTACTGCTTGGTGTGGATGAAAAAAGGATTGATAAGGTACTTAAGATTGTCTCTCTTGCAAATACAGGAAAAAAGAAGGTCGGGCAGTTTTCTCTGGGAATGAAGCAGAGGCTTGGCATTGCAATGGCGTTACTGGGCGAGCCAAAGCTTCTAATATTAGATGAACCCACGAATGGGTTAGATCCCATCGGAATCGAAGAACTCAGAGTGCTGATACAATCCTTCCCGGTACAGGGAATTACGGTCATACTTTCCAGCCATATTCTCTCGGAAGTACAATTATTAGCCGATCATGTGGGAATTATTTCAGATGGTATTTTAGGATATGAAGGACCAGTGGAACAGGGGGAGAATCTGGAAGAACTCTTTATGAATGTTGTAAGAGAAAACAGAAAGGCTGGTGAAGGTCGTGCTTAGTATTGTGAGAGCAGAATATCTGAAAACAAGAAAGTCAATGGGACGGGTACTGATCTGGGGATTTCCAATTATTACATTTGCTTTGGCATTTGTACTTACATTAGGAATGACAAATGCATATGCAGAGAGTGTCTGGAATTGGTGGTATACACTGCTGCTGCCCGGAATGCTTGCCATTATCTGCTATCTTTCCATAACACGGGAGAAAAAAACAAGATACTATCATCTCATGACGCTTTCTATCAGCAAAAGAAAATTAGTGATGGGTAAAATAATCTATATGGGCTGTGTGATTCTGGTGTCTGATATGATTATATTTGTGGGTGCCACTTTCGGAGGATTTCTATTGGCCACCTGTGTTCCGTTCGGAGGAGCTTTGGCTGCAGTATTGGTTCTTACGATTACGCAGCTATGGGAGATACCGTTGCTTTTATTTTTAAGTGAACGCTTTGGAATGATTGTGGAATTACTGGTATGTTTGGTTCTCACGGTTGGAGGCGTTATCATAGCGCCGACAGGAAAATGGTATTTTTTGTTTCATCCATCCCGATGAGGATTCTTTGCCCACTCCTTCATATATTACCAAATGGAATCAGAGCAGAAGAAGGCAATCCGCTTTTGGATGCGGGAGCCGTTTTCCCGGGGATTTGCATATCCATTATCTGGTTCATTGCTGCAACTTTTTTGTTCTTAAACTGGTTTGATAAGAGAGAGGGGAAATAGAAATGCTTAGAAGAAACCTCCATGCGGACTTGCTGAAAATGAAAGGGCTGTCCATTACGCTTGCGCATATTTTAATTCCTGTTATAACGAGTGGGGTGTTTCTGGCGTATTATGCTGTCTCTGCCTGGAATGAGAATACAAAAATCATTGCTTTCTACCAGGCAGTTGGAGCAGGATTTCCTGTTCTGATCGGAATATTTACTGCATGTATCATGGAACAGGAGCAAAATGCCGGAGCATACCAGAATCTGCTCACCTTACGAAAAAAGACAACAGCATTTTTGTCTAAGGTGATACTTTTGCTTATATTCAGCCTGTTTTCTGTATTTTTAGCAGCAGGAATCTTTTGCTTCGGGTTTCATAAAATCCTTGGGTGTAGTACAGTAAGTACAGGGACATATATGATGACAGTATTTGTTATGTGGTGTGGCAGTATTCCATTATATATCTGGCAAATGCTTTTGGCCTTCCGATTCGGAAAAGGCGTGTCCATTGGCGTAGGAATTATTTCCGGACTTGTCAGTGCATTAATGCTCACGAATCTTGGAATGTATGTCTGGAAGTATATACCTGTTTCATGGACCGGAAGATTACCATACACATATTTACAGACTGCTTTCGGAGAACCGGGAGCAATCGATGAAATGAAGTCTGTAATACCAGTATTTTGCGTATTTACAGTGATTACTATGGTATATTATTTATTCTGGGCATCCCACTGGGAAGGAAGTAAAATATCAGAATAGAGGGATAATATGGCGAAAATATTAGTAGTTGATGATGATACAGCAATCCTTGATGTGATAGGAACAATTCTAATTAAGGATGGACATCTGGTCACAAAAGTAAGCAATCCGCTTGAGATAAATATGGAAAAAGTGAATCTTTATGATCTGATTTTGCTGGATATTATGATGCCCGGAATGGACGGATTCGTATTGTGTTCAAGAATCAGGCAGCTTGTTGACTGTCCCATTTTGTTTCTTACAGCAAAGACAGAAGAAAGCAGTCTGGTAAATGGTTTGTCATTGGGAGCAGATGACTATATCTGTAAGCCCTTTGGGGTTATGGAACTTCGGGCGAGAGTTGCTGCGCATCTTAGGAGAGAACACCGGGAACATTCTGTCAGAATGGTCGTTGGGCATGTCTGCTTTCGTCTATCTTTCAAACAGATGATGGTTGATGATAAGGAAATTCCGCTTACAAAGGCGGAGTATGAAATCTGTGAGTTCCTTGCAAGAAACCGTGGACAGGTTTTTTCAAAAGAACAGATTCTGGAGCAGGTATTTGGATTTGACAGCGAGAGCAATGAAAGTACAATTACGACTCATATTAAAAATATAAGAACAAAGCTCTCAGAATTTCCTTGCATGCCGATCAAAACAGTCTGGGGGATTGGATATAAATGGGAAGAGTAGAAAAGAGAAGAAGCAGTACACTTAGTGGAATCTTTCTGAGGTATGTACTGGCTATGCTTGGACTTTTGTTAACTTTGGGGATATGTACAGCTCTTATATTTAATATTCTTGTGAACCTGGGAGGTATTTATCCGGCTAATTACGCAGAAAGAAAAATCAATGAAGCTTATGATACGATTCAGAATGCAGATGAAGTGACGGAGGAGATGATACCGGTTCTTTGCCGTTATGTCATTTTTTCTGAGGACGGCGAGGTACTTGGAGGAAATATGGCGGAAGATTCGGTGAAAATTGCGTGGAACGTTGCAAATCATGGAACCGCATCAGGAGACTATTTTTATAAGGTGATTCCGCGTTCGGACGAATCTGTTGTTCTGCAGTACAGCCTGACGCCACAGTATCAGTCTGCGTTTCTCAGAGAACATTTTATCGAACCACAGAATCTGATGACGATTATAGTTATTCTGAGCGGAATTACAATGATATTGTTACCATCTCTAAGCTTCGGAAAAAAGATGAAACGAAAAATGCAACCGGTCATGAATGCGGTAGAGAGAATCAAGAATCAGAATCTTGAATATGAGGTGTCTTATTCCGGGGTGAAAGAGATTGATGATTGCCTGTCATCTATAGATGAGATGAGAAATGCATTGAAGGATTCCCTAGAACGACAATGGAAGACGGAGCAGGAAAAAAACAGACAAATGTCTGCATTGGCGCATGACATAAAAACCCCGCTTACGGTCATAAGAGGCAATGCAGAACTTCTTTCTGAAATGGAAATGACAGAAGAACAGAAAAAATATATGGATTATATCACGAGCAGTGTATTGCAGATACAAAACTATGTGCAGACAATAATAGAAGTAACAAAATCCGTAGATGGTTATCAATATAGATTCGAAAAAATAAGGACAGAAGATGTACTTGGTGACATCAAAAAACAAACATTAGGACTCTCTGAAGTTTTCAATCTGAACATTAACTGGGAAGAACAATATATCAGTGAAACAGTAAATATTGTTTACGACCAGGTTGTGAGAGCTGTTATGAATATTATCAAAAATGCAGCAGAACATACACCGAAAGGCGGAATAATAAATATTTATATCGAAGAGCAGAGTGGAGAGTTAATATTTACAGTGGAAGATACCGGCAGTGGTTTTACAAAAGAAGCACTGCTGCACGGAACAGAACAGTTTTTTATGGATGATGCAAGCAGAAGCGGCGGTGTGCATTATGGCATTGGATTATTTTCTGCAAAATCAATCGCCGGGAGCCATGGTGGAAGGATATTACTCACAAATTCGAAAAAAACCGGCGGAGCAAAAGTGGAGATTTGCTTCCCTCTTTACTGTCCAAAATAAGAAGTAAAAAATGATATCTGAAGAATTGACACATATGGATGGAATAATTACCTATACACAATTAAAATATTTTTTTAAAATATGGTATAGCAGAGAAGGAGGTATTCTGGAGACAGTAGCAGAATATGCTTATTCAAGAGGTTATCATCGTGTTGGGCTTCTGGGGACAATCTTTACAATGGAGAAATATTTTTTGTATTGATATAATGGAAGTACATATTCAGAGATTGGTAGAACTGATACGGTGAAAATGTTTTTTCTTGTGCGGTCCATGCTCACTGTTTTACCGGGGGCGAAGCCAATTGGTATTTGCCGATGGCACTGGGACTCAATTGCATTGCACTGTGCCTGAACGCAGTTCAGAAGAAAAGAAAGTATAAAGAATGAAAAAATAAATGGGGAAGTATGATGAAAAATATTTTATTACTTGAAGATGATGAAAACTTAAACAGGGGAATCAGTCTGAAACTCAGCAAGGAAGGATATCATGTGTTTTCTACTTATTCGATATCGGAAGCACAATCAATATTCAACAAAGAAAATATCGACCTTGTCATTAGTGATATTACTTTGCCGGATGGAAATGGATTTGATCAACAGCCAAAAGGCAGCAGTCAATGAGCTGTATCCTACGTGGCATGCCTTGTTTCGAAATGTGTCGGAAGATACTGCGGCAAAACTGGCATCACATCATTCGGTAGAAAGATATGGCCTGAGAAGCGATCTTGGATATATGGCGTCTGATGATGCAAAGATTGACATGCTCTATATGGATGAAGAAGCGATTGATATGTATAAGCTGGAACTTTCGGAAGGAAGGCTGCCGGATGCGGAAAATGAGATTGTTGTCTCGAAAGGAATATTAGAGGCACTTTCCCTGTCTGGAGAAATCGGTGATACTGTTACCATTCCATATCAGGTGTATCGCAATGGAAGCCTGGATTTCATACAGAAAAAGGATTTTGTGATTTGTGGTTTTTTACCGGATACAGAAATGAACAAGGAACAGAATGCTTATTCAGCGCTGGTTTCAAAAGCATTTCTGAAGAAAGAAATACCGTCAAACTAGATCGGTTATCGGTTTTTGTTTCAGATTGATACAGAGTATGCAAAAGATACAGAGAAAATCGAAGATAGTATCAAACAGTTAGCAGAGCAGTTTGATGTATCTGAACAGGATTACAGAATCAATCAGGATTATTTGTGGGCGAATTACGTAGATCCTTCTTTTCTGCCGATTATGGTTGGCATTATGCTGATTATTATCCTGGCGGGGATGATTACGATTTACAGTATTTACTATATCACCATGGGGGATCGTGTGCAGGAGTTGGGAAAGATAAAAGCAATCGGTGCAACGACAGGACAGTTGAGAAGAATCGTTTTGCTGGAAGGATTTCTTGTTGCCGCAATCGCAGTTCCACTCGGACTTTTGACGGGTTCTCTGTTAGCCCGATACGTATTTGGATGTATTTTCAAGTTGTACCAGAATGAGAATATGATGATGTCTACGATTCAGGAACTGATTCAAAGAGGAGAAATTAAGCTGATTGTTCTGTGGATCTATCTGCTCGCAATCGGAGTTGCGATGCTTACGGTTTTCCTGTCACTACTTCGCCCTATGGGAATCGCTGCGAAGGTCTCTGAAGTGGAAGCTATGCGATACCGGAGTGAACAGACAAAGAAAAAAATCAGAAAAGGATACTCTGATATTACCGTCACTCGTCTTGCCATGATTTGTCTTGCGGGTAATAAGAAAAAGAGCTTGATTACGATCTGTTCTATGGCCATTACAGGATTATTATGTATGGTGGTTGCAACGGTATTGTCATGCGCCGATCCAAATGAAGCGGCAGATCATTCAGTCATGGGAGAATATCAGATTGCTCCGATCATAGATAACAACGACAAAGAGCATCCGGAACTGGAGTGGAGTCAGGTGCAGCAAAACAATCCGCTTACGGAAGAATTAAGAGAACAGATTTTACAGATTGACGGAATCGATTCTGTGGAATGTTATCTGGGAAATGATGCGGAATCGGATGCATTTGATGGCAACAGAGAAGGAATGCTCGGAGTTCCTGAAAGCGGGAAAGAGTTACTGGAAGATGGTATCATAGAAGGAAATGCCACTTACGAGGAGCTAAAGAGTGGAAATAAAGTAATCATAGATAAGAATCTGCTCCACTGGTATCCGGACCTGAGCATAGGAGATGTTATCGATGTCGTAACCTGGGACGGTGGCGAGAAGTGTCGGAAACAATTGGAGATTGTAGCGATCGGAGACTATGATCTGGGATTTACAAGGTATAACTATCTCATCATGGCAGAGGAGGGGCTTCACTCCTTCAGCGGGTATAATCTGAATATGTATTACCGTATCTTTGCAAACAAAAAATATGATGCAGATGTAGAAGCAAAGCTGAAGACGATTATTGAAGAAAATGGAAGAATTCAGATGGAGACCTGGAAATCCTATTATGATGAGTGGAAGTCTTCGATGACTTTGACAAGAGGTGCATGCTATGCATTTCTTGGAATCCTGGGTGCGATCTGCATCATGAATATGATCAATACGATGATTCATAGCGTCCATGTCAGGAAAAAAGAAATCGGTATGCTGCAGGCGGTCGGTATGACAGACTCGCAGCTTTTGAAAATGCTGCAGTTCGAAGGCTTATTTTATACAGTTGGAACTCTGATCGTCGCAGTCGGCGGCGGAAGTCTGGCAGGATACCCGGTTTTCTTATGGGCAAGAGAACATGGAATGTTCAGTATCAGAAATTATCATTATCCTCTGGAAGTAACCCTTATTATGGTTGCCCTGCTTATATTTGTGCAGATCATCCTGGTAGTTGTAATTGAAAAATCGGTGAAGAAGGAATCGCTGATCGACAGAATACGATTTGCCAATTAAGATAATTCCGTGTAAAACAGGTCGAAATCCGTGTGATGAAGGCCTGTTTTTTTCGTTCGGTGATAATATAAGAAAATGATTGGAAGAAAGGTGGAGAAAAGAGTGATATGAGAAACGAGATTAAAATGAAACAGTATGGTCTGTCCGAGATTTTTGAAAAGTTGGCGGATCAATTGCTCTGAGTTGTTTAATATGTTGATGAAAATATAGGATTGAATTATAATATTTCATAAGAGCAAATGAGATTATTTTGTGAAAAACTGGAACAACTAATCGGAAGGAGAAACGGCAGATGGAAAGTAATGTGGGGATACAGGCGATTGGACTGGCTGGTACGGTGCTGTTTTTTATGTCTTTCCAATGTAAAACCAACAAGAATTTGTTTAGAGTGCAGTTTTTATCATATTTGTGCTATACCACTCACCTTCTTTTATTAGGAGCGATTACAGGCGGAATAAGCTATATTTTAAATACTTTCCGTTCATTTTGTCTTGGAAGTAAGATAGAATTCGCACGTAGCAAAAAAATGTGCATGATTATTTGTACATTGCAGATTGCAGCACTTATTATTACTTGGTCAGGGTGGATATCTCTCTTGCTAGTTGCAGCAAATATTGCATCAACCATCGGAGGATATACATATAACGCACGCAAAATACGAATTGCAGGTATGTTTGTAAATTCTCCTCTGTGGATCATATACGATATCATAGTTGGTTCATGGGCAGGAATTCTAGATGAGATTTTCAGTGAAGGCTCAATGATCATCTCAATTGTTCGTTATGGATGGAAAAATCTTGACAAAGTTAATGAATAACCTCTGATTATTATTTATGATAATATTCCTTCATATGGAGGATGAGGAGTCCTGCGATTGCTGCTCCTATATATGCGACTGCAAGCCCTATTCCAAACTCGGAGGTAAAATAATTTGTATATTTTCCGGTTACTGTTATAGAATCAAAAATTGACTGCACAGACTGCACAAATACATTATGACTGGCATGAATCAATACTGCGGGCCAAAAACTCGGTGCTTTTAAACATAGATAATTTGCTGTAATCGTAAATCCCATTACTATGAGAAAGAAGCATAGCAAAGAATAGGGGATGTTTCCCTTGTTATAGTTCGAAAAAAGAATCACAGGGGCATGATATAAAAACCAGACACTGCCGATGATTACAGATGCCGTCTTAAAAGGTACAATCTGCCTGATGGAATACTTGCCGAGCGTTCCAATACCGGTGATTCATGCGAAACCATAAACATAAGATTACTTTTGGGGAAACCAGTGCGTAGTATTGTTCGCAATTTTTACCAGAGTTAACATTACAGGAACTTCTGTCAATACGCCGACTGTTGTGGCGAGTGCGGCAGGGCTGGTTGTACCAAACAATGCAACAGCGACTGCAACCGCCAATTCAAAGAAATTGGATGCTCCAATCATTCCGGCTGGAGATGCTATGTTATGTGGTAGTTTCAGTAACTTGCAGGCTCCATAGGCAATAAAGAAAATGAAAAATGTCTGTAAAATCAGTGGTATTGCAATCAGCACGATATGAAATGGATTTTCAAGTATCACTTCGCTCTGACCCATAAAAATCAATATGAGTGTGAGTAATAATCCAATGGTTGTTGCTGAATCAAATTTGTGGATAAATATATTTTCAAAATAGTCTTTACCTTTGTTTTTTGTTATCAATATCCGGGTGAGGATACCTCCGGCTAGTGGAATAACTACAAATAACACAACACTGAGGATTAACGTATCAAAAGGAACTGTTACGTTCGATACACCTAACAAGAACTTTACAATAGGAACAAAAGCAATCAAAATAATCAGATCATTTGTTGCCACTTGAACGACTGTGTAAGCCGGATTTCCATGTGTCAGTGTACTCCATACAAAGACCATAGCAGTACAAGGTGCCGCTCCGAGCAAAACTGCTCCTGCCAGATACTCGGTTGCCAGTTCTGGTGTGATAAATCCTTTAAAAATTATAAAAAAGAACAAGGATGCAAATCCATACATGGTAAATGGCTTAACAAGCCAGTTGACAATCCATGTGACAAATAGACCTTTTGGATTTTTGCCGACATTTTGTATGCTCTGAAAATCTACTTTCAGCATCATTGGATAGATCATAACCCAGATAAGTATAGCCATTGGGATAGAAATCCGGGCATATTCAAATTTGTTCAAAAGTGTCGGAAGTGCAGGAGCAAAATGTCCTAGCAGGACACCAACAATCATGCATAGGAATACCCACACTGTCAGGAATCGCTGGAAAAAATTAATATCTGTATTTTTTTCTTCTTTTATCATATTCATTCCTCCTTAAATTGAATTATAGAAATTATTCTATTTGATGATTATATGAAAACCGATGCTGATTGTTTCTTAAAAAAAGCATCGGCTTCAATCGCAATCACAATGACTGATTTTATGGCATATACAGTCAGCCTTGTCTGAAAAAATGTGTCCGAGAGTCTGGTAAAATGAATCCAACTGTTCTTTGTTCAGGGAGTAGTAAGTATTTTTCCCATCTCTTCGATCCGTTATAATATTTGCCTCAATCAATACTCTCATATCATGAGACAACGTAGGCTGAGTGATATGGAATTCTTCCAGAATTTTGCATGCACACAATTCTCCACATGATAACATGTCAACAATTTTTAGACGTTTAGGATCTGAAATGGCTTTTAAAATCTTACCTAATTCTTTATATTTTTGTTCCAAATTGCTTACCCCTTACTTAATCATAGAAATATTTCTATTTGTTATTATATGCCCTTATTTAGAACAGGTCAATATCAAATTGAAAAAATTCTATATTTGTATTGACAAATATCTTTGTAAGTAATATTATGATCATACATAGAAGATGTTCGATGTATTAAAAAAGGGAAAAGATTATGGATATAGATTATATACAGTATTCGAAAATTTTTAAAGTTTTTTCTGATCCAAAGAGACTTAAGATCATTGATATGTTGTCTAACGGAGAATTATGTGCGTGTAAAATACAAGAAGAATTTCAGATTACACAGCCGACTTTATCACATGATATGAAACTGCTTTGTGATGTAGGAGTTGTTATCTCACGAAAAGAAGGAAAGTGGATGCATTACTCTTTGAATTTGGAAAAAATGAATGAAATTTATAAAGTGATAGGCAAGTTAATGGTGCCAGATGAATTTCAGAAAATTGTAGATTGTGATTGTAATAAATAGATAATAACCGGCTTTATGCCGGTAAAAAAATATAAAATAAATAGAAAGATTCGAATGTATGAATGTAAGGAGGAAAAAGAATGGAATCTGCAAACACACAATTATATGTATTGACAGGTTTTCTGGGTGCAGGAAAAACAACGGTTCTTTTGAAAATTCTAGAACAATTAAAAGGACACAGGGTAGGAATTATTCAGAATGAATTTGGAAAATTGGGAATAGATGGAACTATTCTGCGTAATGATGATATTCAGATGGTGGAGATTAACAGAGGTTCGATTTTCTGTTCCTGCCTGAAACTTAACTTCGTAAATGCACTGAGTGAAATGGCACAACAGGATTTTGAATATTTATTTGTGGAAAGTTCCGGTCTCGGAGATCCATCTAATGTGGAGGAGATACTTCAGGCAGCACAGGCAGTTTCGGGGAAAGAATATGATTTTAAAGGAGTTATCTGTTTGATTGATGCTGTGAATTTTATGGAGCAATTGGATGATCTGGAGACAGTGTATCGTCAGTTAAAGCATTGTCATCTGTCTGTTATTACAAAATCAGATCTTGTTGATAATGACAGAATTCAGGAACTCAGGAAGAAAATCAGAGAAATTAATCCGGTTTGCAAAATTGAAATCAGCAATATGGGGGAACTGGATTATGGATTTTTAAGGGAAGACTTACTTCTTTATCAATGGGCAGAAGGAGAAGAAACCACCAATTCCGAAGAGACAAAGCCGAAAACACTGTTTATGGACTTTGAAGGTGAAATCAAAAAGGATGTGCTTGTTTCGTTTTTGAATGAAATGATTCCAGATGTTTATCGCATCAAAGGATTTTTCAAAATCGAAGGACAAGGCTGGAGTCAGGTAGATGTTGTGGGCAGTAAAATTGATTTCAAAGAATGTGACAGTTGTGAAAAATCACAGTTGGTATTTATATCTAAAATTGGTCCGGCGATTATTAAGAAAATATTTGCGGCGTGGGAAGATAAGGTTGGTTTAGAAATGAAGTTGCGAAATTAGGAGGAAACAATGAATATCAAAGTAATTGGTACAGGATGTGAAAAATGTGATAGGCTCTATGCAAATGTACAAGAGGCTTTAAAGATAACCGGATGTGTTGCTGAGGTTGAAAAAATAGAAGACTTAATGGAAATTGTAAAACTGGGGGTTATGACATCACCGTCAGTGATGATTGATGGGAAATTAGTAGTATCAGGCAGGGTCGCTAAGCCAGATGAATTAGTAAAGATAATGAAATAAGGATTTTTACAATCTGAATTTACTAATACTTATGGTTCAAGTGATACTATATAGGATAAGAAATGGAGTAGATTATGGAAAATAACGAACTTATATGCTATTGCGATAATGTGACTAAGGGAGAGATAATTGCAGCTATGGATCAAGGAGCAAAAACACTTGCTGATATCAAAAGAATGACAGGTGCGTGTTGCAGTTGTAAATGTTCTGAGTTGAATCCTAGCGGTAAATGTTGTGCACAAGACATTGCACTTGTAATGAGAGAATATTTATTGAGTAAAAAATAGGCTGATTATAAAATTGAGGAATGTGAGATGAAATAAATGGCAGAGGAAATAATGGAAGCTATAAAAACGATAGGGCTATTTATTCAAGATCAGGTATTGGGAATGAAATGGCTAAATGTGGTGATTCGTAACAGTTTATCTGCGATAGGAGTAGATGTTTCAACAAAGGCAGGTGGCAGTGTACAGTTTTTCATCTATGATGTAATTAAGATTACTGTGTTATTGTGCTTTTTGATTTTTGTAATTTCTTACATTCAAAGTTATTTTCCGCCGGAACGAAGTAAGAGAATTCTGGGGCGTTTTCATGGGATAGGGGCGAATATGATTGCTGCGCTTCTCGGAACAGTAACACCATTTTGCTCTTGCTCTTCGATTCCATTATTTATTGGTTTTACAAGTGCAGGACTTCCTTTAGGAGTTACTTTTTCCTTTTTGATCTCTTCACCAATGGTCGATCTGGGAAGTTTAGTACTTCTTATGAGCATTTTTGGGGCAAAGGTTGCTGTTGTTTATGTGATTGTAGGACTGATTATTGCTGTTATTGGCGGTACATTAATTGAAAAAATGCGCATGGAAAAATATGTGGAAGAATTTATCCGTACTGCAAGTGCAGTAGATATTGAAGCACCGGATTTAACAGTTAAGGATCGATTGATTTATGCAAAAGAGCAGATGACCGACACGTTTCGGAAAGTATTTCCATATATTCTTGTAGGTGTGGGAGTCGGTGCCGTGATCCATAACTGGATACCGGAACATATCATTCAGACTGTTCTTGGAAGTAATAATCCATTTGGAGTCATTCTGGCTGTGTTAGTTGGTGTTCCAATGTATGCAGATATATTTGGAACAATCCCGGTTGCAGAGGCATTACTGGCAAAAGGAGCTCAGCTTGGAACAATTCTTAGTTTTATGATGGCGGTTACGACACTTAGCCTTCCTTCCATCATTATGCTTAAAAAGGCGGTAAAACCAAGATTATTAGGCTTGTTTGTTGGAATTTGTACAGGTGGCATTATTGTGGTTGGATATTTGTTCAATATATTTCAATATCTATTGATATAATACGGGGATTAAGATATGAAAAAGTATGAAGTATCAGATGTAGAAAAACTGTTTCACAAACTTGGATATTAGTGAGGCGGAAAAATTTCTTCTAAGATGATATACTAAAAACTTATGTAGAATACTTGACAACTAGTAATCACTAGTCTAGAATATAAATGGACTAGTGATTACTAGTTTTTTCTTGCGATGAATTATGAGACAGGAGGAAAGCGATGACAACTAAGGAAAGGATTACGGAAGAAGCCTTAACCCTCTTTGCAGAAAAGGGTTATAAAGGAACAAGTGTAAAGAATATTGCCGATGCAGTCGGGATTAAAGATGCTTCGTTATATAACCATTTTAAGAGTAAGCAGGAGATCTTTGATTCTATTGTGGAGCTGATTTTGGAACATATATCAGGTCTTTCGGAGACATTGGGAATGCCTCAGTACGATAACGGATATACATCCGCTTCTGTGTTTTATGAAAAATTGGATCTTGAAGGACTCAAGAACCTTTCGAGGGAGGTATTTGTCTTTTATCTTACTGATTCATATATTTCTAAGTTCTGGAGGATTGCCCATATGGAGCAATATACAAATCCCAAGATCTATACGATATTCAGGAAGATATTTATGGAAAATGCGATTTCCTATCAGGAAAGGTTGTTTGAGGAGATGATGGAACAGGGCGTATTCTATCGGGGAGATGCAAAAGCAGCGGCGCTCAATTTCTATTCTCCAATTTATTTACTTTTGTCCATGTACAATAATCAACCGGAACACAAGGAAGAAGCTCTTGAAATACTTGACCGGCAGATAGAAGAATTTTTCCGAATCTATCGGAAGAAGGATTAGGAAGTGGAGGAACATAAAGATGGAAGGAAAGATGGATCTACAGGAATATATGACAGCTGGTGTTGAAAACATCATGAAAAATGCAGTAAAAGTTACTTTGACTAATCCGGCACAGAGTATTTTTATGACTAGGTTTGCAGTGGCGGCGAAAGCAGCATCCAGAAAACGGGCGATGTCTGAAAAGGAAGGAGAACATATTCCTGCTTTTCTGATTGCCAGTATAACGAGCAGTTGTAATCTGCATTGTGCAGGCTGCTATGCCCGGGCGGCTCATTCCTGTGCAGATACGGAACCCGTAGAACAGCTTTCTACACAGGAGTGGGATCATATTTTTGAGCAGGCAGAAGAGATGGGAATCAGCTTTATCCTTCTGGCTGGCGGAGAACCGATGATTCGAAGGGATGTTATAGAGAAGGCAGGAGACAGACAGAATATTTTATTTCCGATTTTTACAAACGGAACACTTATGAATGATACATATTTCAAAATGTTAAAAAAATGCAGGAATCTGGTTCCAATATTCAGTATTGAAGGTAGAGAAAAACAGACGGATGCCAGAAGAGGGGAAGGTGTATATGAGAAGGTTCTCTCTGCCATGGAAGAAATGCAGAAAGAGAAACTGCTGTTTGGCTCTTCTGTAACGGTTACAAAAGATAATCTGGAAGAGGTAACGTCTGATGCATTTATAAAAAAACTGGAAGAACGAGATTGTAAAGCTTTATTTTTTGTAGAATTTGTGCCGATGTCACCGGAGCTTAAGGAGTTAGCGCCGGGAGATGTAGAACGGGAGTATATGAATCAGCGTCTTGTAGAAATCAGAGAAAAGTATCAGGATATGATTTTTTTGTCTTTCCCTGGAGATGAAAAATCATCCGGCGGCTGTATTGCGGCAGGAAGAGGATTTTTCCATATTAATTCTCATGGAGGCGCAGAACCATGTCCATTTTCCCCATATTCGGATGTGAATGTAAGAGACACATCTTTGAAGGATGCACTGCACTCTGGTCTATTCAGGGAATTACAAAGCAATGGAACATTGTTGGATGATCATGTTGGTGGTTGCGTTTTGTATGAGAATCGAGAGAAGGTGGAAAGATACTTCGATCGTGATTTATAATCAAAATATATCAAAGAGAGAGTTAATGAAAATGAAAAAATGGAATGATACGTCACAAATATTTACAAAGCCCTATTTGGTCTGCATATTTGCACTGATTTGTTGTTTCCTTTGGGGAAGTGCATTCCCGAGTATTAAGATTGGATATCGCCTTTTTCAAATATCGGATGCAGATGCAATGTCCCAACTGTTATTTGCCGGTTATCGATTTACACTGGCAGGAATTATGGTCATCTTGATAGGAAGTTTCATAAAGAGAGAATTCCTTTATCCAAGGAAATCTTCGTGGCCGATGGTAATAAAACTTGGGTCTGTTCAGACGGTTTTGCAATATGTGTTTTTTTATATGGGACTGGCACATACATCGGGAGTAAAAGCTTCTATTATAACTGCATCCAATGTCTTTATTGCGATTTTTCTGTCAGCGCTTATTTTTTCTGAGAAATTGTCAATTCATAAGTTCGTCGGTTGCCTGCTTGGATTCATAGGTGTTATTTTTATTAATCTGGAAGGTGGAGGATTAGATCTTCAGGTGTCTTTAACCGGAGAAGGGGCGATGTTCGTATCGGCATTCGCAGCGGCACTTTCTTCCGTGTTAATAAAGCAGTATTCGGAAAAAGAAGAGACTTTCACGCTCTGCGGTTATCAATTTCTGATTGGTGGAATTGTTTTGACTTTAATCGGACTGCTGAATGGCGGGAATGTAACAGGTTTTACACCGGCTTCGACTTTATTATTAGGATATTTAGGTCTTATATCTTCAGTAGCATATTCCTTATGGAGCCTTCTGCTGAAATATAATCCGGTCGGTAAAGTGGCAGTATTTGGATTCAGCAACCCCATGTTTGGAGTGATTCTTTCTGCTATATTGTTAGGTGAAAAAAATCAGGCTTTTACTTTGAGGGGATTGTTAGCTTTGCTCCTTGTTTGTAGTGGAATTCTGATTGTGAATCGTAGTGAATGATTATTTCATCAGTGCCCATTTTGAGAAACAGGCCAGTTAATATTAACAGAATATCTATATAATTGACACAATTATCTGTATTAGTGTGATATCTCTGGAAGAGCATATCTGTTACAATATTGTTAAGAGGATGATTAGCTCATAGATTGGGATTAAGAGAAAAATGAAAGTAGGAGTGGATGAGATGTCAAAAGCTATCATTATATATGGATCAAACTATGGAACAACCAGAAGGTATGCAGAGGAATTGTCTAAAAGGACGGATATTTTGGCGGCTTCTTATGATAAGGTTGATATACCAAAAGATTGTGAGGTCATCGTTTACCTTGGCGGGTTATATGCAGGTGGGGTAAAAGGATTAAAGGAGACACTGCCGGCAATTTGCAAGACAGCGTATAAAAGATTCGTTATCGTTACAGTCGGTCTTGCGGATGTAGAAGATGTGGAGAATATTAATAATATCCACAATGCCTTACAAAACCAGCTTTCTTCTGAAGTGTATGAGAAGGCGGAACTATATCACTTAAGAGGCGGAATTGATTATAGTAAGTTGAGTTTTCTGCATAAGACGATGATGAAGCTGCTTTACACAAAGGCTAAGAATCTGCCGGAGGATAAAAAGAATGCAGAAGTCAGAGCGATGATCGAGACATATGGAAAGCAAGTGGATTTTGTGGATTTTAAGAAGTTGGATATCATAGAACAAAGTTTATTCAAGTAAAAGGTTGGAAGAAATGTTCTGGTATTGATCTAGAGAGAGTGAACCATAGGGGAAGGAAGTGGAAGCATGGAATTTATAACAGAAAGATTAATCTTACGTCCCTGGGAGGATACAGATGCAGAGAGTCTGTATGAGTATGCAAAAGATCCCAGAGTTGGTCCAATTGCAGGATGGCCGGTCCATACCAGTGTTGAAAACAGCCTTGATATAATAAGAACTGTCTTATCGGCGCCAGAGACATATGCTGTGTGCCTGAAGGAAGATAATAAAGCAATTGGCAGCATTGGTCTTATACCACCAATGCAGTCCCATACAGTTGCTGCAGAAGATGAGATCGAAGTAGGATATTGGATTGGAGTTCCTTTCTGGGGAAATGGTTACATTCCTGAAGCAGTAAAAAGATTACAGCGGCATGCTTTTGAAGGCCTGGGATGTAAGGCAATGTGGTGTGGTTATTATGAAGGCAATGAGAGGTCAAGACGTTGTCAGGAAAAGTGCGGATTTATCTACCATCATACAGAAGAGAATAAACACTGCGAATTGATGGGGGATATTCGGACAGAACATTTCACATATATCACAAAGGAGCAGTGGTCAGCTGATGAAAATTAAGAGATTAAGTCATAGGAAACTAGGTTTTGTGATTACAGGAAAGATGCAGAACGATGGAGACATTCAGTATATACCGATGGAATACAGAATGGAAATAAATGCAAACTGTCCATGCTCCAAAACAAAATGTATCCGTCACGGAAGATGCAATGAATGCAGAGCCCACCATGCAAAGCGTAACAGACCACGTCCCTGTGAGAGAAAAGGAGAAAAATATGCATGAAGTGAAGGCAAAAGGAATCCTTTCTGCCCAGAATGGGATGAACATATACAGAGGGTGTACTCATGGCTGCATCTATTGCGATGCCAGAAGTACCTGTTATCAGATGGATCATGCGTTTGAAGACATTGCTGTAAAGGTGAATGCACCGGAACTTTTAGAACAGGCCCTTCGCAGAAAAAGGAAAAAGTGTATGATAGGGACAGGGGCCATGAGTGATCTATATCTTCATCTGGAGAAAGAGCTTTGCCTGACGGATGACACCGATTCTGCCGTTCATTAATGATACAGAAGAGAATATCCGAAGCATACTTAGTGCATGCAGGAAAGCGGAAGTATATGGGATCATGACTTTTGGAATTGGTTTAAAGATAAAGGGATGTTTTTTACTTCTCTGATCACGCCTTTGATTCTTTTGGTGCTGTATGGCACATTTTTGAGCAATGTCTATGAGGACACATTCCGCAGTGCCCTGGAAGCGGCAGGAACTACTGTGTCCGATAAACTGATCGGCGGCTGTGTCGGTGGAGAACTGGTCTCATCCCTGCTGGCTGTGAGCTGTGTGACAGTAGCATTTTGTTCTAACCTTCTTATGGTGCAGGATAAGATCACCGGTGCCAGAAGAGATATAACGATCGCACCTGTAAAACCCAGCACGCTGGCTCTGAGTTATTATCTGTCTACTTTGATCTCCACGATGCTGATCTGTTTTATTGCTACAGGTGTATGTCTAGGGTATCTGTCATATGTGGGATGGTATCTGACTGCTGGTGATATTGCGAAGCTGTTTTTGGATGTAGTTTTACTGGTACTATTTGGTACAGCACTGTCTTCCTGTGTGAATTTCCCACTATCTACCCAGGGGCAGGCTTCTGCAGTAGGAACAATCGTTCGTGCAGGATATGGATTTGTCTGTGGTGCCTATATGCCAATCTCTCAATTTCCGGAAGGGCTGCAGAAAGTAATTTCTTTTCTGCCGGGTACATACGGAACCAGCCTGTTGCGTAACCATGCTTTGCGTGGAGTGTTTGAAGAAATGGGCAATCAGGGATTTCCGGATGAAATAGTGGAAGCTATCCGTGACAGCGTAAATTGTAATCTATACTTTTTTGGTGATAAAGTAGCGTTAAGCAATATGTATGTGATCCTGATCAGTGCCATTGTGATTGCCATAGTGATCTATGTGGCAATGAATGTACTGCTTGCAGGAAAAAGAAAGGGATAATATGATTCATAAAAGATAAAGAAGGGCCTTGACTCTCCCCATATGGGGAGACTGTACAATAATTCCAGAACAAGTTGAAGGAGGAATTATTTATTATGAGAATGCGGAAAGAACATAACTGTGAAGAAAAGGAAGTAAATAGTCATCTGTATAAGATTGGGATGTTTGCACAGATGAATCACGTTACCATCAAGACACTTCGCTTCTATGAGGAGCAGGGACTTCTCACACCTGCGTATGTCGATGGAGAAAACGGATATCGTTATTATACGATGGATCAGATGGCTGTTCTGCACCGAATCACGGCATTAAAACAGGCGGGATTTACCATTGAGGATATTAGAAAATTGGGTGACAGTTCTGATACGGTCTCGTTCTTAAATCGGAAAAAAGCTGAGATTATGTCGAAGATTGCAGAACTGACGATGCAGATGGCTATGATAGACGGATATCTGACAGGAGATGATGATGCGCTGCAATCACCGGTTCTGATTAAGAAGATTCCGGCGGTCGTGGCTGCGACTATGGAGAGTCGTGTGGAATCTTATGACGCGTTGTTTGATCTGATGCCAGCTCTGGGAGCACAGATGGAGGAACTTGGATGTGAATGTGCTCTCCCGGAATACTGCTTTACCCATTATCTGGAACCAGGATATAAAGAAGAACAGATTCTGATCGAGGTGTGCGAGGCAGTCACAGAGAAAAAGGCGGATACTGACTATGTGAAGTTTAGGGAGTTTCCGGAGATCCAGGCAGCCTGTATCTATCATAAAGGCTCTTATAATGAATTCCCGCATACTTATGCAGTGATCCTACAGTACATTGAAGAAAATGGATACGAAATCTGTGGAAATATCCGTGAAAAATATATTGATGGTGTCTGGAATAAGGATACAGAAAATGACTGGCTCTCAGAAATACAGATTCCGGTAAAAAAGACAGGAGAAGAGTATTATGCAGGCAGATCATATTTTGATTAAAGGGTTGAAGCAGAACAATCTGAAAAACGTATCACTGGAGATTCCCAAGAATAAGATTGTAGTATTTACCGGTGTGTCTGGTTCCGGCAAATCCAGCATCGTGTTCGACACGATTGCCGCAGAGAGCCATCGGCAGATGTCGGAATGCCCAATATCGGCCCGGCATCGTACTTTTCTTTTAATAATCCGAACGGAATGTGCAAGACCTGTGCCGGTATCGGAAAGATCATGGAACTGGATATCCATAAGCTGATCAATGAAGAAAAGACCTATGATGAAGGCATCTTTCATCTGCCGGCTTTCGGACCGGGAAAATATTACTGGAAGCTGTATCGCAGACCAGATTTGTTTGATGTCAATAAGAAATGGAAAGAACTTTCTGAGGAAGAGCAGAATCTTCTATTATATGGCAGCCGTACAAAAGATGGAGAACGAATCGATAAAAAGCTGGAAGGTGTCTACAATCAATTTAAACGATTGTGTCTGATGAAGGGACCTGAAGAACAGAATGACTATACCCTGAGAAAGATTAATCAATTCATGGATGAGATCGTATGTCCAGACTGTAAAGGAGCCAGATTGAATCCAGAGGCATTGTCCTGTCGTATCAACGGATATAATATTGCTGATATGTGTGAGATGGAGTTTTCACAGCTTTATGAGGAATTAAAGAAGATTACAGATCCAAGAGCAGAATCCATTGTAAGATCATTTACAGATGCCCTGGGGCGTATGATCGACATAGGGTTGCCATATCTTAGTATGAACCGGGAATCTTCTACCTTATCCGGTGGGGAGGCGCAGCGGTTAAAACTGGTTCGTTATATGGGAAGCTCACTGACCGGCATGATCTATATCTTTGACGAGCCAAGTACGAGGATGCATCCGCGGGATGTGCATCGTATGATCCGGCTGCTTAAGAGCCTCAGAGATAAGGGAAATACAGTTCTTGTGGTAGAACATGATAAGGATATCATCCGTATTGCAGATGAGGTGATCGATGTAGGTCCGCTCGCAGGTAAAGCAGGAGGACAGATCTTGTTCCAGGGAAGCTATGAAGCATTGCTTTTATCTGGAACATTAACAGGAGATGCTATGAAAGAGAAGATTCCTGTGAAGATCAATCCAAAGGAACCGACCGGATGGCTGCCAATCCGTGACGCGTCTGTTCATAATCTGAAGCATGTGGATGTGGATATTCCGCTTGGAGTACTCACGGTCGTGACCGGGGTTGCGGGTTCTGGCAAATCCTCACTGATCCGGGATGTTTTTGCAAAACAATATAAAGAACAGGTGGTATTAGTCGATCAAAGTGCAATTACTGCGACCGGCAGGTCTACCGCCTGTACTTATCTTGGCTTTTTTGATGAAATCCGCAGAGTATTTGCAAAAGCCTGCCAGAAGGATGTGGGGCTGTTTTCATTCAACAGTAAAGGAGCGTGTCCTGCATGCAAAGGAAGAGGAACAATCACTACAGAGCTTGTATTCATGGATCCGGTAACGACAGTCTGCGAAAGCTGTGGGGGAAAGCGCTATAGTGACGAGGCGCTGAATTGCAGGTATAAAGAGAAAAATATCGTAGAAGTGCTGGATATGAGTGTGGAGGATGCAGCAGAATTTTTCGCAGATCATGTGAAGATCCGTAAACAGCTGGAAGCACTTTTAGAAGTAGGGCTTCCTTATCTGTCGCTTGGGCAGCCATTGTCAACGTTAAGCGGAGGAGAACGCCAGAGAGTGAAACTGGCAAAGGAACTGCGCGGTAAGGGAAATGTCTATGTGCTGGATGAACCGACGACTGGACTTCATGCCTCAGATATTCAGAAACTTATGGCATTATTTGATTGTATGATCCGGCGTGGCAATACCGTGATTGTCATTGAGCACAATACGGATGTCATGAAGATGGCAGACTATATCATTGATATCGGGCCGGATGGAGGAACACTGGGAGGTGAAGTCGTTTTTACAGGGACACCTGCTCGGATGATGGAAGAGGGACAGACGATTACTGCGAGATATATACGAGATTGACAAATCCAGTTTTCCTGTGTATACTAAGAACCGACAGATAGTCGGTTCTTAGGCTGTAGGAGAGAAGAAGTCATATGCGGATAGTGAAGGAAGCAGAGGAAAGAAAAGAAGAGATTCTGGACGCAGCTGAAAAGCTGTTTGGTACCAAAGGATTTGACCATACCAGTACGAATGATATTCTGGAGGCAGTGGGCATTGCCAGAGGTACGCTTTATTATCATTTTAAATCAAAAGAAGAGATCCTGGACGGTGTCATTGAGCGGATATCCAATCGTCTGATGTTAGATGCGGGAAAGGTGATCCGAGACACAGAGCTGCCTGTTTTGGAACGGCTGACGAAGGCGATATTGGCATTGAATGTGGAATCGGAGATTGGTCATGAAGTAATGGAACAGGTGCATCGTCCGCAGAATGCACTCATGCATCAGAAGATGCAGCAGCAGCTTCTGGACGGGATTACCCCTTTGTTTTCTGAACTGGTTGAAGAGGGTGTGCGTCAGGGAATCTGTCATACTGATTATCCCGGAGAGGTTGTGGAGATGACCCTGATTTACGCCAATACCGCATTTGATGAGCTTAACATGGAAGGTTTAAGTCAGGAGAAAAGAGAGCAGAAGATTGATGGTTTTATATATAATATGGAACGCCTGATGGGAATGGAAGAAGGAAGCCTTCAAGATACCATAAGGAAAGTTTTTTAGGAGAGCGTATTATGTGAGTTCTCCTTCTTTTTTAAATCTGTATAGACAGATTGTCGGTCTGTAAAGGGAAATAAAGAGAGGAATTTTTAATGGAAAAGAAAAGTAATTTTAAGCGATTCTTATTATTGTGGGCAGGAGAATTGCTGTCATCTATCGGGGGAGGGCTTACCAGTTTCGGTCTGGGAGTCTATGTATTTCAACAGACGAAAAGTGCAGCGTCGATGGCGATTGTTACCTTGCTTGCCTTTCTGCCGACATTGATTTTAAGTGTACCTGCCGGTGTGCTGGCGGACCGGTACGATAGGAGACTTCTTATGATGATAGGTGACGGATGTTCTGCGTTTGGAATTTTGTATATCTTTTTCTGCATACAAAGAGGCGGAGCAAGACTTACGGAAATCTGTATCGGAATAGCAATAAGTTCGGTATTT
This sequence comes from Bariatricus sp. SGI.161, assembly GCF_050313695.1. NCBI lineage: Bacteria > Bacillati > Bacillota > Clostridia > Lachnospirales > Lachnospiraceae > Bariatricus > Bariatricus sp. SGI.161. Next base: position 161,178 of record NZ_JBNPLX010000001.1, on the reverse strand, counting down.
GCATCACTTTTGGAACCTTCTTACCGGGCAACGATTACAGATCTTCTGGATGCCGAAGAATATTCCAGAGCCAGCGGACTTGTAGGGCTTGCCGGGAGTGCACGATACCTCATCTCCCCAATTTTTGCTGGTGCACTTCTGGCAGTATCGGACATTCGGATTTTATTAGTGCTTGATATCTGTACGTTCTTTTTGACGGTTATTTGTACTGGAGTGGTACGCAGGGCAATCGAAAGAACAGTTATAGAGAATCGGGCTCCGTTTTTTGAGGAGTTTAAAATAGGATGGAAAGCAGTTGCAGAGAAAAGAGGTGTTCTGATCTTGATTTTTGTGGCTTCTGTCATGACTTGTTTTATGGGTGCTTTTCAGATTCTGGCAGAACCCTTAATTCTGGATTTTGCAGACAGTGCAACATTAGGAGTTGGAGAGACTGTCTGTGCCAGCGGTATGCTGGTTTCCAGTCTGTTTCTGGGAATATGTGGGATAAGAAGAGGATATGTCAAAGTATTGTCCGCTTCTCTGGTAATTGCAGGGATTTCAATGGTAATTTTTGGAATAAAAGAAAATATCTATCTGATCTGTGGGTCAGGATTCTTGTTTTTCGCTATGCTTCCATTCGCCAATAATTGTCTGGATTATCTTGTGCGCACGAATATCGAAGATGAGCTGCAAGGAAGAGCCTGGGGCCTGATCGGATTCCTTTCACAGATCGGATATGTAGTCGCTTATGGAATCGCCGGGATCCTTGCGGATGGAATTGGAGAGCAGATGAACATTGGTGTAGGACGAGGAGCCGCAGCCGTTATCATGATATCGGGGGTGATGCTTAGTATTCTGGCATTAGCCATATATCCGGTCAGGGATGTACGTCTGCTGGAAGATGCCGGTATGCAGGCAGAAGGAGGAATGTGTTATGAGAAAAAGAATGATATGGAATGATATTATGGGAAATCGATTACTTTCTGTTACGACATGGGTCTTTATGGCTGCCAGTGCGTTCTTGTTCGGACTAACCTGCTTTTTATCTGTTACCCTGCTGGGTTCTGTAAATACACTCATGGAAGAGGCGCAGACACCGGATTTTCTTCAGATGCATACAGGAGAGATTTCGGAAGAAGAGCTGACCCGGTTTGCAGAAACGAATCCGGATGTCCATGCGTTTCAGGTGTTACGCTTTCTAAATCTGGAAAACGGAACTATTTTTTTAAACGGCCAGTCTTTGAGTGACAGTACACAGGATAATGGTGTATGTGTACAGAGCAAAAAGTTTGATTTTCTGCTGAATCTTGAGAATCAGGTGATGGAAGTCTCTGACGGCGAGATCTATGTTCCGGTCTGCTATCGCCAAGAATATGATCTTCACACAGGTGACAGAGTGGAGATTGGAGATACTTCTTTTGAGATTGCAGGTTTTCTCAGAGATTCACAGATGAATTCTAAGATGGCATCTTCGAAACGTTTTCTTGTGAGTGAAGCGGATTATATGCGATTACAGAAAAAAGGAAGTGAAGAATATCTGATAGAATTCCTTCTGGAAGATGGAGCAGATGTGGGAGTCTTTGCAACAGAATATACAGATGCAGGATTACAGGCAAACGGTCCGGCAATTACAAGACCTTTGATCTTTATGATGAATGCACTTTCGGATGGACTGATGATTCTGGTCATACTTCTTGCCAGTGTTGTGCTAGTCTTGATTGCTGTTCTTTGTATTCGTTTTACACTGCTTACACAGTTGGAGAAAGACCGAAAAGAGATTGGAATGTTGAAGGCAATTGGAATTTCGAAAAGAGATATCCGACGGATTTATTTTATAAAATTTCTTGGCTTATCAGGACTGGGAGCTGTGACGGGGCTGGCTTTTGCAGCTCTGACAGAAAAGGTGGTATCGTCGCATATGCAAGAGTTATACGGGCCATCCCAACATACAGTTATTCCACTTTTGGTTGCTTCTACAGGGATACTATTGACAGAAGGAATCATTCTCTTTTCAATCAGAAGAACTTTAAAACATATAGAAAGATTATCTGCTGTGGAAGCTTTGATTGGACAGCAGGAAAGGCGAAAGATCGGACAAAATCTGATCGTAGTACTGGTGATTGGATTAGGAGTATTTCTGATGATATTGCCTCAGAATCTGCTAAGTACCATTTCTTCTTCTGCTTTTGTAACTTATATGGGAATCGGAGATGCAGATATCCGTATGGATATCCGACAGACAGACGATATTGCCGGAAAAACAGAGCAAATAGAGAGAATCTTATCTGAAGATGAGAGGGTGAAACGCTTTGTTACGCTACATACAAGTACGTGCAGGATTACTTTGCCGGATGGTTCTTCTGAGAACATGAATGTGGAACAGGGAGATCATACGATATTCCCAGTGACTTATGCAGAAGGGTCAGCACCACGGAAAAAAGGGGAGATTGCATTATCTTATCTTTGCGCAGAGGAATTGGGAATGTCTGTAGGAGACATGCTTGCTTTGTCTGTGGAAGATGATAAATGGGAATATCGGATCTGTGGCATCTATTCGGATATCACCAATGGGGGAAAGACAGCGAAGGTGGCCGTTCTTCCAAAAGAGGGAGAACTGATGTGGGGCATCTGTTATGTGTCATTGGAAGATCAAGTAGAGAAGGAATCCTGGATCCTGGAATATACGGATATTGCATCGGATCAGGGTATTAGTGCACAGACCGTGGATATCCAGGAATATGTGGAAGATACTTATGGACAGACGATCCGGGAAGTGCGCATGGCAGCAAGGATGGCAATACTGATGGCAATTCTTGTGATTGTTGTGGTGGTAATATTATTTACCCGACTTTTCATAGCAAGAGACCGCTATGATATTTCTTTACAAAAAGCGATTGGAATTGCTGCCAGGGTAATCCGAACATCTTATGTCATTCATTATATACCGGTGGTGTTCATTGGAATTGTGGCAGGGGTTCTGTCCGGGAATCTGCTGGGTGAATATGTGGCCGGCATATTGTTAAAGTCTCTGGGAGCGACAGGATTTCATTTTCAGATTGACCCTTGGATTGTCTGTGGATGCATTCCTGGCTTTACAGTGGCTGCAGTTCTGTGTGCGATCTTAATTGGATTGTCAGAGGTGAAATATATCAAGGCTTATGAGTGTTGTGTTGGAAAGGAGTAGAGAATCATGCCAGAAATATTAACTGTAAAGGGCTTATGCAAAAATGGAATTCTAAAGGATGTAGATTTTACGATAAAAGATGGAGAAATGGTAGCAATCATGGGGCCATCAGGGTCTGGAAAATCAACCTTGCTTTATCAGGTATCCGGGATGGACAGCTTTGATAGTGGGGAAGTGTGGCTTGACGGAACACAGATAGGCTTGCTATCTGAGGATGAAAGGGCACAACTTCGCCTGGAGAAAATGGGTTTTGTCTTTCAGCAGATGAATATGTTAAAGAATCTGAACCTGATCGATAATATCATGCTGCCGGCAACTCGTCTCCGGAGAGGAAAACACTCTGAAAAGGAAGCAGAGAAGAGAGCAAAACTGCTGCTGGAAAAAATGGGAATCTGTGAGCTTGCAGACCGCAGGATCCATGAGGTATCCGGCGGACAGCTTCAGAGAGCATGTATCTGTCGAAGCCTCATGAATCAACCGAAGATCTTGTATGCAGACGAACCTACAGGGGCATTGAATCAGAGTGCAAGTCAGGAGGTTATGGGAGAGTTCTGTAGACTGAACCGGGAAGGTATGACGATTCTTATGGTGACCCATGACAGCAAGGTCGCAGCAAGGTGCGGCAGGATTCTCTATCTGTTGGACGGAAGAATCCAGGGGGAACTGGTACTTGCAGAGATGCTTTATGGGAAGGAAAGAGAAGACAGAGTTGGAACATGGCTTGCCGGTATGGGGTGGTAGTCTTCGCTTTCTTCTATACATTTTCAATAAATGATTGAAGTTGGCGAATCCTGTATGATTAAGCAGGAATGGGGACTATCCTGCCTTTCTGTATTTTGCAGGAGTAATCCCGACACGCTTCTTGAAGAACCGGTTAAAGTAATATTCATCTGAGAAGCCGGTCAATTCTGCAATCTCATTCAGCGGCAAAGTGGTTGTCAGAAGCAGCTGCATTGCATGCTCCAGTCTGTGCTGATTCAGATAGGCGAATATGGTAGTTCCGGTCTGTTTCTTAAAGATGCGGTTCAGATAATCAAAATTAACAGAGAGAAGCTGTTCAATAGAGCTGCTGGTGATTTTTGTGTTGTAGGAAGAATGCAGATAATCCAGCAGTTCATTGATTTTGTCATACATAGAAGTGCTGATACTGGACTGTGAATGACCATATGCGTTGAACATCCATGTGCTGGAATACAGAGTCAGCATCTCCACAATGTGCCCGGAAGAAAGTGATTTGTAATACATATGACGAGTCTGTTCTTTTTGAATGGCAGATATCACCTGTTGTACAATTTGAGAAAATACCTGCGAATTCTCTATATGCATGTATTTAGGGATCATAATGGACGTATCGTTATAGTGGGCTTCGGAGATTGAGGACTCATTGTAATTACGGTACAGTGATGTCTTGATGATGTTTTGCATATCCTCTTTTGGTGCATTTTCATGCTTTACGAAAGTTGACGGATTGAAATGTACGAAGTAATAAGTGCTTCCTGCGAATTTATATCCTGCATGTTTGCAGCCGGGTTCGAGAAGCAGAATATCTCCTTGCTTTAATGGATATTCAGTTCCATTTTCTTTTAGATACATTTCCCCTGATGCAATAATATACAGAATATATTCTGAATTTGTTCGATGAAAATGCTTCCAGTTATCAGGTGTAACTGTTTGCCCAAGATAAGTAACGTGTGGAAGAATATCGGTTTTTAAAGAAAAAAATGTATTCATGTCTTTTCCCCCCTTATATTGTTTATAACATATTGTGGGAGAACTCTCAAGTTTAAAGTCGCTATTGTACAAAAATATATCACCATATTACATTTGCGCTCAGATGCCGTGAGAGTATACTGAACTTGTCAGATGCCAAAGCAGTTTTCTGCAGTGGTGCAGCAAACAGTAACTCTATCTAATAAAAAACGTCCCGTAACTCTTTGTATTTTGGTTTGCTGTACATGATGATATATTTCTCGACTGATGAAAATGTTTGCAAGAAATGTTTCCAAGAAGTTTTTTTTGTACTATAATTAATATAGTTTTTTGTCGGGGAGCGAGAATGATGATTACAATTAAGGAAATAGCAGAAGAAGCAGGTGTCAGTGCAACAACGGTCTCAAATGTGTTGCACGGCAGAACAAAAAAAGTTTCACCGGAAATGATCAAGAAGATTCAGGATCTTTTGGAGGAAAAAAATTATGTGCCAAGATTTGGTCTGAATGCTTTGACAAACCGAAAGTCTAAGATGATAGGAGTATTGATCAGTACCCCTGAATTCGTGGAGAGGTCACCCTATGAAAGACCATTTTACGGAACTGTTATTGGTACACTGGAAAGTGCGTTCAGAGAGAAAGGCTATTATATTATGATATGCTCTTCGAAGAATATGCAAGAAGTTATGAGAATGATTCTTGGATGGAACGTTGATGGAGTGGTTTCCATATCCCTGCCCCCCAAATATTACCAGGAGATTAAAGAAATCACAGGAAAACCGGTAGTATCAATTGATATGGATGTAGATACCCCTTACACAACAGGATGCTATAATATTACTTCTACAGATGAGGTATGCGGAGAAAAAGTTGTTGAATACTTGTTGGAGCAAAATATCCGAAAGATTATTTATATCGCCAATGCAAAAAAAGGTGCGGATTACCGGCGCTATCAAGGTGCGTTGAAAGCATATAAATCAGCTCTTGGTGAGACGGCAGAACTGGAAGAGGTAATGCTGGGAACGACTTGTGAAGAAAGGATTGCGACATACCAGGAATTAGAAAAGTATGTTGGGCATCATGCAGCACTTTTCTTTTCCACAGATTTTAATGCGGCAGAGGCAATGGGATATTTTAATAGAAAGAATATTCGGATTCCGGAAGATATTTCGATTGTCGGATGTGACGATGATGTGTTTGCAAGACTTAGTGTACCTAAGCTAACCACTGTTAAAATTGACAGTGTAAGGAAAGCTGAGATCGCAGCAGAAGTCATGCTTTCATTGCTTGAGGGAAAGATAATTGAAGAAAAAGAAATTAAGGTTAATACCTGCCTGATAGAGAGAGACAGCGTTTTTATTAATGGAAAGGATAAGATGAATGCAGAGAATTAACATTAGTGAGAATGGACTGAATATGGTGTTTGAGATAACGGATCAGAACGAAGTAAAGTTTCTCCATTTTTCACAGCTTCCATTTCAGGAAGAGCTTATCAGAGATGACTATGAGAAGACGGGATTCCGGCTTGTTGAGATAGAACTTGCAGGACTTGACCGTCCAGAAGAAAGACATGGCTCTAAGTATACGGTGACAGCACCGGGATATCGTATGAAATACGTTTCACACAAGGATGAACGTAACATATTCGGGCGTAAGCTGGAATTTGTTACATGTGATGAAGAGACAGGTATCTATGTGACAAGCCATTTTCAATTCTACGATGGCATTGCTATGGTGAGATGTTATAGCGTTGTTGAAAATCGAGGAACAGATGAACAGATTCTGGAATATGTGACTTCTTTTAATCTAAATGGACTTGAAAAAGAAGGAATTTTGCCGAGAGATCTGAAGATGAAAGTAGCAGTGATCCATAATTCCTGGCAGAGAGAAGTGCAATGGAAGGAATACACATTGCCACAGCTTGGTATTGAGCAGTCCCAACCGGATCTGGCACTTCGTTCATCAAAAGCATTTGGTGTGTCGAATACTGGAAACTGGTCTGCAAAGGAATATCTTCCTATGGGATGTGTATCCAATGAGGAGACTGGAAGCAGACTGTTCTGGCAGATTGAACAGAATGGTTCCTGGCATTGGGAGATCAGTGATCAGACGAATCATCTGTATCTTCAGTTGTCCGGCCCAACAGAAAATCAGTCTCACTGGTTCAAGTGTCTGAAACCGGGCGAAAAGTTTGAATCTGTACCGGCCGCTGTTGGAGCAGTCCTTGGCGGAAATGAAGAGATGGCAGAGGAACTTACGAGATATCGCCGTCGAATCAGAAGAGAGAATGAAGATAATGAGAAGCTTGCTGTTATCTTTAATGATTATATGAATTGTCTGTGGGCGGAACCAACAACGGAAAAAGAGATTCCTTTGATTGATGCAGCAGCGGAAATCGGTTGTGAATATTATTGTATTGATGCAGGCTGGTATGCAGATGGATACTGGTGGGATGAGGTGGGAGAGTGGCTCCCGTCTGACAAGCGTTTTCCGAATGGTATCAAAGAGGTCATTGATTATATTCGAACGAAAGGAATGATTCCCGGACTATGGTTGGAACTTGAGGTTATGGGAATCCATTGTCCAAAGGTAAAAGATATGCCGGAAGACTGCTTTTTCCACAGACATGGAAAAAGAGTATATGATAGAAGCAGATATCAGCTGGATTTCAGACATCCGGCTGTCAGAGAACATGCAACGCAAGTGATAGATCGTCTGGTCAATGACTATGGTGTTGGTTATATTAAGATGGATTACAATATTGAGCCCGGACTGGGAACCGAGATAGATGCGGATAGCGTCGGAGATGGACTGCTTGGTCATGAAAGAGCATATCTCCAGTGGTTGGATGGAATTTTTGAAAAATATCCGCAATTGATTATTGAAAATTGTTCCAGCGGTGGACTGCGTATGGATTATGCGATGCTTCAGAGGCATAGTATTCAGTCTACCAGTGATCAGGAAGGATACCTGAATTATGCAACGATTGCGGCTAATTCTCCGCTTGGTGTTACCATGGAACAATCTGCGATATGGTCTTATCCCAGAATAGAAGGCGACGAAGAAGAGACTGTCTTCAATATGGTCAATGCCATGCTGATGCGTGTGCATCAGAGTGGTCATATGGTGGATATTGCACCGGAACGCAAGGCTTTAGTTAAAGAAGGACTTGATTATTATAAGGAGATCCGTTCAGATATTAAATGTTCAGTTCCATTCTGGCCAACTGGCTTCTCATCTTTTGCAGATGACTGGGTAAGCCTGGGACTGAAGGGAGAGAGAGCTACATATCTGTCTGTGTGGCGCAGAGGCGGCGGATCATATCTGAAGCTTCCTATTGCTCATTTAAAGGGAAGAGAAGTGGAAGTTAGATGCGCATATCCGATGAAAAGCGATTGCGATTATCATTGGAATGCACAGACAGGCATCTTGACAGTGATGCTTCCGGCGGTTCCTTCGGCAAGAGTTTTTGAACTGAAAAGTTGATAAAATTTCGTGAAAAGTGACACTATTTCGGGTCGAAATGCTTCGAAATAGTGCCTTTTTTTGTAAAAAAATAATAAAAAAATAAATATTTTTGTATACAAAAGGAATATAAAATGAGGCTAAAAAAGCGAATTCTTAGTTAGGTTTGCTAAAAAACCTATTGACACACCAAGGGTTGAATCGTATAATTGGATATAGAGTTACAAAGGAAACAAAGAGAGGAGGAATACGTTGGAATGGGACGTAAAAAGAAACAGTTCTGGGAGAGTGTCCTGTACACAATTCCGGCAATTATTCTGGTTACGATTACTATCTATATTCCATTTGTAATGAGTGGTTATTATTCATTGACAGAATGGAATGGTATAGCAAAGGAACCAGTATTTATCGGACTCGATAACTTCAAGAAAGTTTTCAGTGGTTCTTCGGAGTTTATAAAGAGTCTGATCTTTACAGGAAAGTATACTATACTTTTTATGATTTTCTCTAATGTACTTGCACTTGCGATTGCAGTAGCTCTTGTACAGAAGATCAGATTTGCAAACCTCATGAGAGGTATGTTCTTTGTACCTTACATAATGAGTATGATTATCGTTGGTTTCATTTGGAAATTCATCTTTTCTCAAGGATTCGAAGTATTATTCGAAATGACGGGATGGGGATTCCTCAATTGGAGCTGGCTGGGAGAAAGTAATCTGGCTTTCGTGGCAATAGTAATGGTTGGTGTATGGCAATCATTGGGCTTCTATATTGTACTCTATATTGCAGGTCTTCAGGCAGTACCTACAGACGTACTTGAAGCGGCAACAGTAGACGGCGCAACATCATGGAAGAGATTCTTTAAAGTAACACTTCCATTGCTTGGACCTTCTATCACAACATGTGTATTTATGTCGCTGACAAATGCGTTAAAGGTATTTGATATTATCCTGGCATTGACAAAAGGCGGTCCTGGTGGATCTACATACAGTGCTACACTTGATATTTATCGTGAAGCTTTCCAGAATAACAATTATGGTCTGGGTTCTGCAAAATCACTGGTATTCTTTGTGATAGTACTGGTACTTACACAGCTGGCTATGAAGATTATGAAAAGCAGGGAGGTTGATTTATAATGAGTTTATCACAGAAAAAGAAATTAAAATTAATCCTCCTTACAATTCTTATGGCGGTTGCAGCAGTTTGCTACATTTATCCTGTTTTCCTTATGTTTATTAACTCTGTAAAACCATTTGGCGAAGTCGTGTCAGACGTAATTGCGTTACCAAGTAAGATTGAATGGGCGAACTATTCATACGTTATTGATAAGATGCAGTATGGTAAGTTGTTCTTTAACAACGTTATGATCACAGTGATTGGTATTGTTGGTATTATTATATTTGCTTCTTCAGCCGCTTATATTTTAAACAGAAGAAAGAATAAATACACAGCAGTTGCTTCATTGTTAATCACAACACCTATGTTGATTCCATTCCAGACAATCATGATCACATTGCTGAAGGTTATGAATGTAATTCATCTTTCTAACAGCAGAGTTGGTCTTGGTATTCAGTACTGGGGATTTGGTATTCCGATGGCTGCATTTATTTACAGTAACTTTATGGCAACGATCCCAAAAGAGATCGATGAAAGTGCATTTATTGATGGTGCCGGAACATTCAGAACATTCCGTTCTATTATCTTTCCATTGCTGAAGTCAGTAACATTTACAGTAATTGTACTGGATGTTATGTGGATTTGGAATGACTTCCTGTTACCATTATTGATGGTTAACAGCTCTAATGAGACTAAGACTCTTGTATTGGCTGCTTATACATTCGTAGGACAGTTTAATACACAGTGGCATTATGCGATGGCTGCGATGGTACTTACAATATTACCTTCTATCATTATCTTTATATTCCTGCAGAAGTATATTGTAGAAGGTGTTGTTGCGGGTGCTGTTAAAGGATAAAAAAAGAAAAGGAGAGAAAATTATGAAAAAGAAACTTGTAAGCGCATTATTGTGTGTTGCTATGGTTGCTACAATGTTAGCAGGCTGTGGCGGCAAAAAAGAAGCTGACAGCAGTGACGAAGGCGGAAGCGGAAGCTCAGGAGAGATCTACATGTTCATTTCTCAGCCAGAGTATGCTGACGCTATCAATACTCTGATTGAAGAGTATAAGACGGTTGAGCCAGATGTTACAATCAACTATGAGACAACTCAGAATGATTACCCGACACTGTTAAAGGCAAAATTAAACTCTGGTGATACACCGGATATCTTTTCTTCAACATCAGGAAAAGAAATCGAAGTTTACAAAGAGTACTCTTATGATTTGTCTGATCAGCCATTGATGGATTCAATGCTTCCAGCTGTAGCAGATACTATGAAAGATGCTAACGGCGAAGGCGTATATGGTATCGCAATCAAAGGTAACTACTTTGGATTACTTTACAACATGGATCTTCTTGAAGAAGCAGGAGTTGAGAAGATGCCAGAAACAGTTTCCGAACTGGAAGACTGTGTAGCTAAGTTAAATGATGCAGGAATCACAGCATTTACAGATGGTTATGCTGAGTGGTGGGTATTCAAACATATCTTCCAGCACTTTGCAGGCGCTGCTGTTGAAGACTATCCAGCATTTGTAGAAGCTATGGAAAATGGTGAAGCAAAATTAGAAGATTATCCAATTATTGCTGAGAACTACTTTGACTTTATTGATCTTGTTACAGAAAACGGAGATGCTAAACCTCTGGAATCTGACCTGAGTGCAGAAGAGGCTGCATTTGCAAACGGCGAAGCTGCTATCATGATTGGACAGGGCGCATGGGTTGAAGAAGATGTGAAACAGATTAATCCAGATATCAACATTGGATTCTCTGGTTATCCAGTATCTGATGATCCGGCAGACTGCCAGGTTATCACAGGTTCTGACCAGGCTCTTCGCATCAGCAAAGATTCTGAGAACTTAGATGCAGTTCTTGATTTCATCAACTGGTGGTATACATCTGATTATGGCAAAGCTTGGTTCACAGACGTTGCAGGCGTTGTTCCTCCAATCGAAGTAGATGGTGAATCTGATTATGCTGTAATCAATCAGGGTAATGCATCTGTAGAAGAAAAAGGAAGTGCTCCACTTGGAGTTATCTACTCAACAGACAGCTTCCATACTGCATTTGGTGAAGCTATGCAGGCATATGTAGGCGGACAGGCTACAAGAGAAGAGACGATGAAGACAATCGAAGAAAAATGGGTTGAAATCGACGGCTCTGGAAACTAATCAAAAGCAATAATTAAATAAATTATCAAATTTGCTTTAGGGGGGAAAGCTTTGCTTTCCCCTGTTTTTTTATACTATAGGGAACTTTGTTTCTAAACAAAATAGTTTATTTAGGAGGCCTAATATGAAATTTACAGAAGGTTATTGGGAGAAAAATGAAAGAGCAAATGCAATACATGCCGCACAGGCGTTTATTGTAGAAAAAATACCACATGGTATGAAAGTTGTAGCTCCGACAAGAGTGATTACTGATCGTGCAGGGGCATTGGATGTATCTACGATTACAACAGAATTTACGTCTATCAGAAAAGATATTATCAGCGTGAGAAGTTATCATTATGAAGGATATGATAAAAAAGAGCCACGTTATGAACTATTTGAAGATTATCAGGATACAGAAGTAGAGATTAATGAAAAAGAAGCGGTAATGACAGCAGGAAATGTGGCAGTAAGGGTTAACCGTGAAGATTTTAAAGTAACATTTGAGGCAGATGGAAAGGTACTGACAAGTATTGGTTTCCGTAACCTTGGATATATGCAGTATGACAGAAAGACATTGACAAAATTTCCAGAAGACAATTATATGGCAGCTGATTATAAACCATATATGATGACAGAGCTTTCTCTTGATGCAGGAGAATGTGTATATGGTCTTGGCGAGCGCTTTACAGCTTTTGTTAAGAATGGGCAGGTTGTAGATTGCTGGAATGAAGACGGAGGAACTTCTTCACAGATTTCTTATAAAAACGTTCCTTTCTATGTGACAAGCAAAAATTATGGGGTATATGTAGATCACAGTGACAATGTTTCTTTCGAGATTGCAAGTGAAAAAGTTGAAAATGTCGGATTTTCTGTAGAGGGAGAAGAAATCCGTTATCATATTATCTATGGAAAAACCATGAAGAATGTACTGGAGACTTATACAGATCTTACAGGTAAACCAGCACTTCCACCGGCCTGGTCTTTTGGCCTGTGGCTTACAACATCATTTACCACAAATTATGATGAAGAAACCACAAGTTCTTTCATCAATGGAATGGCAGAGCGTGATATTCCGCTTCGTGTGTTCCACTTTGATTGTTTCTGGATGAAGGAATTCCACTGGTGTGATTTTGAGTGGGATGAAAGAACCTTCCCGGATGTAAAGGGTATGCTTGACCGCTATAAGAAGAAAGGACTTAAGATCTGTGTATGGATTAATCCATATATTGCACAGGGAACCGCATTCTTCCATGAAGGAATGGAAAAGGGATATCTGGTGCAGAGAGCTGACGGAAAAGGTATTAAGCAGATTGATAACTGGCAGCCGGGAATGGGTCTTGTAGACTTCACAAATCCTGATGCAGTTGCATGGTATACTGGAAAATTGAAGACATTGCTGGATATGGGAGTTGACTGCTTCAAGACTGATTTTGGTGAAAGAATTCCAATTGATGTGAAGTACTTCGATGGTTCAGATCCGAAGAGCATGCATAACTATTATACGAATCTTTACAACAGATGTGTCTTCAAGCTTCTGGAGCAGGAGCGTGGAGAAGGCGAGGCAGTTCTTTTCGCAAGAAGTGCTACTGTTGGCGGACAGCAGTTCCCGATTCACTGGGGCGGTGACTGCTCAGCAACATATCCATCTATGGCAGAAAGCCTTCGTGGAGGACTTTCCTTCGTATTATCCGGCTTCTCATTCTGGAGCCACGACATGGGTGGATTTGAGATGACAGCAACTCCTGATGTATATAAACGTTGGCTGCAGTTCGGTCTGTTATCTACACACAGCAGATTACATGGATCAAAGAGTTACAGAGTACCATGGTTGTTTGATGAAGAATCCGTAGATGTATGCCGTGCATTTACAAAACTGAAAGCAAGGTTGATGCCATATATTTATCGTATTGCAGTAAACTCACATGAGACTGGTGTACCATCTATGAGACCGATGGTTCTGGAATTCGATAATGATCCGGCAGTCAGATATCTGGATATGCAGTATATGCTTGGTGACAGTGTTCTTGTTGCACCAATCTTCCGTGAAGATGGCAATGTTGACTATTACCTTCCAAAGGGAACATGGACACATCTGTTATCTGGAGAGACAAGAGAAGGCGGCACATGGCAGAATGATACATACGATTACTTCTCACTGCCAGTATATGTAAGAGAGAATACACTCCTTGCCATGGGTGCAGAGGAAGACCGCCCGGACTATGATTATACAAAGAATGTACAGTTGCAACTCTATGCATTGAAAGATGGATGTGAAGCTGATTGTGAGATCACGGATCTGAAGGGAAATATTGTTTTAACAGCGAAGGCTTCTAGAACTGGAAATAAGATTACAGTTACTGTATCTGAGATCACAGAAGGTATGACATATCTTCTTGTCAATGTAAAAGAAGCAAAAAATATTTCCGGTGCAAAAGCAGAGACCACAGAAAAAGGTATCGTATTAACACCGGAAAGTAAAGAAGTAGTAGTTGAGCTTTAATTTTCAGTTATATCAGGAGAATCCGGGTCTTCTTCGGAAGACTCGGAAGGCTCTACTTTTATATATTTTGGAAAAATCTTATAATCAAAAATATAGGATGTGCACAATGCAATCAAAGCAAAACCGAATAACAGCCAAAGCATATAGATAAAGCTGAGGTTTGCAGGAATCATCAGTGTCAGAACGGCAGGAACGATCAGGATAACTAAGATACAAAGTGTCCACTGAAAACTTCCGATTCCCATTAAAAAGGCATTCTTAATGATATTACCAGTTGTGTTCTTAAATTTTGCCAGAACAGGAAAGGCGAAGATGAGCATAAAGGTTATTAATATAAATATCAAATATGCTCCAATTAAAAGCGGCTGGTATTTTCCTGCATTAGACGAACTGTAGATACGTATATCTGCAAGCATGATAAATAACAGAAGAAGAGACGGTATCCAGATAGAAGTTGCCTGCTTAAAATTCGCTTTAAAAGCTTTGAAAAAGCTACGCGCTATATATCCTTCCTGATCACGAGACATTTTAAGTGTTACAGAATACAACGCGGTTAAAGAAGCACCAATCGTGATGACTGGGAGACAGCAGAGTAAGAATATCAGGTTTAATATGCAAAGATCTGCCATCTTATTTAAGAAACGGAATACCGGGCCGTCCATGTTGAAAAAACTCATAAAAATACCTCCTTTGTATGTGAGGTATTATACTAAAAGATAGAGTGAAATGCAAGCAAGAAGGGGGTTTTAGACATGAGCGAATATCGTTTGCTCAAGAAAGATGAATGTGAAATCAAGGACTCATTTTGGAGTTATTATATAGATTTAGTGAGAGAAAAAGTCATTCCCTATCAGTGGGAGATATTAAATGACCGTATTGAGGATGCAGAACCGAGTCATGCAATCGACAATTTCCGCATTGCTGCCGGGGATATAGAGGGACATTTTTATGGCGAAGTATTTCAGGATAGCGATGTATCAAAATGGCTGGAAGCTGTTGGTAATATATTAATGCTTTCCAAGGATGAGAAACTGGAAGAGCAGGCGGACAGTGTGATTGATATTATTGCAAGAGCGCAGGATGAAAGCGGATATCTTGACACCTACTTTCTGATTGAAGCACCGGAGAAAAAATGGACCAATATATTGGAGTGTCATGAGTTATACTGTGCAGGACATTTTATCGAAGGAGCTGTCTCCTATTATCTTGCGACCGGCAAGAAAAAGGTGTTTGATGTGGCGGTAAAACTTGCGGATTATCTCTATGAGATGTTTGGAAAAGAAGAAGGAAAGCTGCACGGTTATCCGGGACATCAGGAGATAGAGATTGCTTTGTTAAAGTTATATGATGTAACTGGCAATGAGAAGTATTTTGAACTGGCACAGTATTTTATTGACACCAGAGGTACGAATCAGTTTTTTGAGGAAGAATTTGAGAAGCGAGATCATGTCTGCCAGTGGACACAGGCCAAGGTAGAGGAGCCAAATCGCTGGTACAATCAGTTCCCTTATAGTTATTATAATCAGTTCCATCTGCCGGTGCGTAAGCAGAAGGAAGCAGTCGGACATGCGGTGCGAGGTGTCTATATGTATACCGCGATGGCTGATATTGCATCCAGAACAAAGGAAAAAGAGCTTTTTGATGCCTGTAAAAATATATGGAATAACATTGTAAAAAAACAGTTGTATATTACTGGAGGAATCGGCGCAACTCATTCTGGAGAAGCTTTCACGGTGGCATATGATCTTCCGAATGATACGAATTATTCGGAGACATGCGCGTCCATTGGACTGGTGTTTTTTGCACAGAAGATGCTGAAAAATGAAGTGGACAGAACATATGGAGATGTGATGGAGCAGGCACTTTATAATACGATTCTTGGTGGTATGAATTATGAAGGGAACAGATTCTTCTATGTAAATCCATTGGAAGTTGTCCCAGAGACTTGTCTTGGCAATACAGAGCGTAATCATGTAAAAACGGTTCGCCAGAAATGGTTTTCCTGTGCATGCTGCCCTCCGAATATTGCTCGTACAATAGCGAGTCTGTGGCAGTATATTTACACTGCAGATGAAGATACTACTTATGTCCATCTATATATAGGAAATGAGTCGGAGATTCAATTGACTGGCAATACGTTGCGCATCAGACAGACAACGGATTACCCGTGGAGTGGGAAAGTGGTACTTGAAATCAGTGCGGATACCGAAGAGCCGATGACAGTCGCATTGCGTATTCCAACATGGAGTGAAGACAAGTATAGTATCTGTGTGGATGGTGTCTGCCAAGATATCTGTGCAGAAAAAAATGGTTATGTACACATAAAAAGAAACTGGAAAGGTAATCATCAGATTACTCTGGAACTTAAAATGGAGCCGAAACTGGTGCAGGCTAATCGTAAGATTCATTATAATGGCGGCCGTGCCGCGTTAGTATGTGGACCAGTAGTATATTGTCTGGAAGAAGCAGATAACGGGAAATATCTGAACCAGATCTTAGTAGATGCCAAGAGTGAGTGGAAGGTAACAGAAGGAACTCTGGGAGGAAAGAGCTTGATTCTTGAAGGAAAGGGATGGCGTGAACAATCTCAGACAGATGAAGAATCCCTTTATCATGTATATCATGAAGAAAGAGAAGAAATCATGGTAACTGCTGTGCCGTATTTCCTTTGGAATAATCGCAGTGATGGAGAGATGCAGGTATGGATGAGGGTAGGAAGATGATGAAGAAATTAATTTTAAAAGAAACAGATCTGGATCTCAGTAATGTCTGCCTCGGAACAGCTAATTTTGGTGAGAAATTGACGAAAGAGCAGGCCTATGAGATTCTTGACACTTATGTTGCGGTAGGTGGCAATTTTATAGATTCTGCCAATGTATATTGTAAATGGATTGAAGAACTTGGTAATTGCAGTGAACAGTATCTTGGAAGTTGGCTGCGGGATCGAAAGGCTTATAATAAGATTGTCATCGCTACCAAGGGAGGTCATTACGATTTTAAAGCACCGGAAATCTCCAGAGTAAGAGAAGAGACAATTCGTGCAGATCTGGAGGAAAGTCTTCAGACGTTGGGAGTTGATCATATTGATTTTTACTGGCTTCACAGAGATGATGAATCTGTAGATATTACAGAGATCGTCGATATTATGGAATCGCTGGTAAAAGAGGGGAAGATTCGATATTATGGTGCTTCAAATTATAAGCAATATCGAATTGAGCAGGCTGTATCATATGCAGAAGAAAAGGGGCTCCAGGGATTTACTGCTGTGTCAAACCAGTGGAGTATGGCTAGAGTGAATCCGGGAGGAAATATGAATCAGGATCCGTCACTTGTGTTGATGGATTCAGATTATTATCAATGGCATAAGCGCAGCAAGATGCCGATTATTCCATTTTCTTCCAGTGCCCATGGCTTTTTTGATAAACTAGACCGAAAGTTGAAGATGGCGGAAGATATGAAAAGGGCCTATATGAACCAGGATAATCTGGAGATGTATCAGACATTGTGCAAATTACGGAAAGAGACAGGGGTATCATTATATGCTCTTTCCATTGCATGGCTTACGAATCAGCCGTTCCAGACGTTGCCGGTGGCAGCTGTCTCCCGGCCAGAGCAATTGGATGATTTTGTTGTTGCAAGCAGTTTGAAGCTAGAAAAAGATGTGATAGAAAAATATAGTCTGTAGGAGGAAAAGAGTATGAAACAGTGGTGGAAAGAGAGTGTTATTTATCAGATTTATCCGAGAAGTTTTGCGGACAGTAATGGAGATGGAATCGGAGATCTGAACGGAATTACAGAACATCTGGATTATCTGAAAGAGCTTGGCATAGACGTTATCTGGCTTTCTCCGGTATATCAGTCCCCGAATGATGACAATGGATATGATATCTCAGATTATCGTGCGATCATGAAAGAATTCGGAACCATGGATGATTTCGACCGGATGCTTCAGGAAGCCCATAAACGTGGTATTAAGATTGTCATGGATCTGGTGGTAAACCATACATCTGATGAACATGCATGGTTTGTAGAAAGCAGAAAATCAAAAGACAATCCATACCGTGATTATTATATCTGGAAAGAAGGAAAAGATGGCAAAGAACCAAATAACTGGGGATCTAATTTCGGTGGCTCCGCATGGCAGTACGATGAGGCAACGGATATGTATTATCTGCATTGCTTCTCCAAAAAGCAGCCAGATCTGAACTGGGAAAATGAAAAGGTCAGAGAAGAAGTCTATGATATGATGACCTGGTGGTGCGAGAAGGGCATTGATGGATTCCGTATGGATGTCATTAACATGATATCAAAGGATCAGTCATTCCCGGATGGAACAGTCGATGATGGCTTATATGGCAATCATCAGCCGTTCGTATGTGATGGACCAAGAATTCATGAGTATCTGAAAGAAATGAATCAGAAGGTACTTCAAAAGTATGATATTATGACGGTGGGAGAGGCGTTGAATACCAAAATTGATCATGCAATGCAGTATGCCGGTGAAGATACCAACGAATTAAATATGGTCTTTCATTTTGAACATGTATCGCTGGGTGAAACAATCGTTGGAAAATGGACCAACAAAAAGGTTCCGTTAAGAGAATTAAAAGATACGTTGAATAAATGGCAGATTGAATTCGAAGGAAAGGCATGGAACAGTCTGTATCTGGATAATCATGATCAGCCAAGGGCCGTGTCCAGATTTGGAAATGACAGCCCGATGTTCCGTGTAGTTTCTGCAAAAATGCTTGCTACCTGCCTGCATATGATGAAAGGTACTCCATATGTATTCCAGGGAGAGGAACTGGGTATGACCAATGCATATTATGATAATCTGGAAGATTACAGAGATATCGAGACCATCAATGCATTTTATGAACTGACAGAAAACGGTCTGGTCACAGAAGAAGAGATGATGGAATGCATTAAGAATATCGGACGTGATAATGCCAGAACTCCAATGCAGTGGGATAAGAGTCCAAATGCCGGATTTACCACCGGAATTCCATGGCTTAAGGTAAATCCAAATTACATGCTGATCAATGCAGAAGATGAGATGAAAGACCCAAACAGTGTCTTCCATTACTATAAGAAGCTGATTGCTCTTCGTAAAAAATATGAGATTATCGTATATGGTAAATTCGGAAGTCTCTTGGACGAAAGCGAAGAGATCTATGCGTACGAAAGAATACTTGGAAATCAGAGAATGATCGTTGCTTGTAACTTCACAGACAAGGAAGTTGCCTGTGATTTATTCGAGAACACAGAAGATGGAAAAGAGTTGATTTCAAACTATAAACAACACAAAGAAGGATTATTAAGACCTTACGAGGCAAGAGTGGTACTGTTGGCTTAGTAGGTTTTGTTGTTAGGAAGCGTACGGTGCGAGGAGTCAGAATGGCTAATTGGATATCCAATTAGCCATTCTGACTCTTCGCGCCTGACACCCACCTTCTCCCTTTTGTCTCACCAATTACTAATTCCCTCTTGACAAATATGTATCGCAGTGCTATATATAATATATAACGAAGTGCGATACATCGCACTGGAATGGAGGGTGTTATGGATTCTCATATCAGGAAGGTATATGTACCGATGACAGAGACGGGATTTTATATATTGCTTTGTCTTCGAGAAGAGTCGCATGGTTATGGTATTGTCCAAAAAGTAGAAGAGATGACTGCTGGGGAACTGAAGTTAAGTCCTGGTACCATGTACGGAAGTCTTTCTAAGATGGAGAAAGATGGTTTGATTCGATTCGTAAGAGAAGAAGAGAAGCGAAAGATTTATATTATTACAGATCTGGGACAGCAAGTATTAGATCTAGAGATGAAGCGAATTGAGAGATTATATCGTAATATGATGGAGGTGCGGAAGAATGGAAGATAAGAATATGAAGACGGAGTTTCGGTATTTTACAGTGCCTGAATGGGAGAGGGAGCAGAGATATCTGCAGGAACAGCACAAAAATGGGTGGAAGTTTATTAAAGTGACGGGACTTGGAAGATATCATTTTGAGAAGTGTGAGCCGGAGGATGTTGTGTATCAGCTGGATTACAATCAAGAAGGGATTGCCCACAAGGAGGAATATATTCAGATGTTCCGGGATTGTGGATGGGAATACCTGCAGGATTTCTTTGGATATAGCTATTTTCGTAAACCGGTTGCCAAGATGAATGGTGAAGAAGAGATCTTCTGTGACGATGCCTCCAGAACAGAGATGATGAAGCGAGTTTTCCGGGGAAGAATCATTCCGCTGCTTATTATATTTTTTCTGATCATTCTTCCGCAGTTGTTTTTACAAAGAGGTCTGGGCAATCGAGTGGTGGTTGGAATGTATATAGCGTTGTTCGTTCTTTATCTTGGAATGTTTGCTTATTTTGGATATCGCTTCTGGGAATATCAGAAGAATTTAAAAAAGTAATGAGGGAAAGAGGAAAATGAAAGCAACAGTATTAGTAGATAATATTTCAAATGGTGGACTTTGTGGGGAATGGGGCTTAAGCATCTATATTGAATATGGGGGGAAAAACATCCTTCTTGATACAGGAGCTTCAGACTTGTTCCTGAAAAATGCAAAGGAACTTGGAAAGGAAATTGAGGATGTAGATTATGCAGTCTTATCTCATGCTCATTATGATCATTCGGATGGGATGGACGCTTTTTTTAAACATAATGAAAAAGCGAGTTTCTATCTAAGAAAAGGCAGCAAAGAGAATTGCTATGGGAAGAAATGGATTTTTCATAAATATATAGGGTTGCCGAAGGGAATTCTTGAGAAGCAAAAGGAAAGAATCATTTTTGCAGAAGGAGATACTTCTCTTTTTCAGGGTGTATCATTGATTCCGCATAAGACAGCTGGATTGGATGAGATTGGAAGAGAAAATCATATGTACATCCGTACAGATGGTGGATGGGCTGCAGATGATTTCTCGCACGAGCAAAGCCTGGTGTTCGATACAGACCAGGGCTTAGTCATCTTTAACAGTTGTTCTCATGGAGGAGCTGCGAATATCATTCATGAAATCAAAGCGACATATCCGGGAAAAACAATCTGCGCGCTGGTCGGAGGATTTCATATCTTTGGCAAAAAAGAGGCAGAAGTCCGAAGGCTTGCACAGCATATTAAGAATACCGGTGTGAAAGAGATCTATACCGGGCACTGCACAGGGGAACATTCCTTCGAGATTCTGAAAGAAGAACTGGGGGATATGGTACATCAGCTGAAGGTTGGGCTTGAGATGGAGTGGTTGTAGAATGAACTCTACGTATCGTAGGTTGTAATGTGTAAGGCAATTATTTACAATGAACTCATAATAAATGAAAAGAGGGATCTATTATGAGTTATGTGACTGGAATGGTTATTAAAGAGATAAGAGAAAAGCAAAATATCACACAGAAAGAACTTGCAGATAAAATTAATGTAAGTGATAAGACGGTCTCAAAATGGGAGACAGGTGTTTCCCAAACAAAAAGATATTAAGAAACAGCCCATGTTTACCTGCTTGCAAACAAAAGAATATTGCTACTAGACTAAGAGATACTACATAAGTGTGTTGGTATCTCTTTTTTGTTGCCGTGAAACAGCAGACTATTTCATTTCTGCTTGATTACCTTAAAACTTATTAGTCTATGGTTTGTCAAGGGCTTGTTGCGTGAGAAATGCTGAATATCACCCTTTACAAAACATAGGCTGATAAGTAACTTTTCAAAAGCAGAAAAGAAATGGCAATGCTTATAACAATATGATATAATGCAGATGAAGACAAAAAAGGAATTTGTCGAGCTGGTTAGTTCGAGATAATTTTGAGTTTGTTAAGATGTGGTGCACTTGATGGAATCACAGGTACGACATCATATTATGGAGGATGAAATAGATGATAGGTTTGATTGTTGCGAGGTCAAAGAATAATGTTATAGGCAAGAATGGTAATATACCATGGAAAATAAAGGGAGAACAAAAGCAATTTAGAGAGTTAACAACGGGTAATGTGGTTATTATGGGGCGAAAGTCTTATGAAGAAATCGGTCATCCGTTGCCTAATAGAATGAATATTGTTGTTTCCACCACAACAGAGTATCAAGGAGATAATTTAGTTTCAGTTAAATCATTAGAAGATGCATTATTATTGGCTAAAGGACGAGATGTATACATATCTGGTGGATATGGACTATTTAAGGAAGCTTTGCAAATAGTAGATAAAATGTATATCACAGAAGTAGATTTAAATATTGAAGATGGAGATACATTCTTTCCAGAATTTGATATCAATGATTTTGAAGTTTTGATAGGGGAAACACTTGGTGAGGAAGTGAAATATACGAGAACATTTTATGTAAGGAAAAAATGAATTGAGTAAATTTTGGATTTAGGGTGTTTTCATAAATATATTGCTTTTTATGCATATATAAATTGTTGTAAGACAAATTCCAGTTGAACCAAATCGCTGCGCGATGGCCTGCCAAGGCTGTGGCGCAGCGATTTGGTTCAATTGGTAAAAATCGGTGTGCAGTCCAGAGGAATGGGCAGATACATTCTAAATGTAGTCTGCTTTTTCCTCTGTCCTGACGCCGATTGTTTACGAAATAATTTGTATGGGGCGATAAAATCAGAATTTGAGAGAGTATTGAATATGAATAAGGAATGGTCTGAACTTAATAAAACAATGCAGGCACAAATAAAAAAGAAAGATACTTATAAGAGGGGTATTGATACTTTACTTACTTTACGAAGTCAGTTAATACAAACCTTAGTATCTTTCAAAGAAGAATTATGCAGAGAAGATTTTAACTCAATCCCCTTCATAAACGCTGATGGTTATCATAGTAAGACGATTGCTTATTCTATTTGGCATATTTTCCGCATTGAAGATATAGTTGTGCATACAGTGATAAATGAAGATGAACAAGTATTTTTTGCAGGCAATTATCAAGAGCGTATCAATTCACCTATCATTACAACAGGAAATGAACTCATGAAACAGCAGATTGCAGACTTTTCAAAACAGCTTAATCTGGAAGAATTATATTTATATATTTTCGAAGTATGGGAAAGCACTGAGAAAATGCTTGAACGGTTATCTTATGATGAATTGAAAAGAAAAATACCGAAAGAAAGAAAAGGATACTTAGAATCGTTGAATGTAGTAAACGACAATGAAAAAGCAATTTGGCTGATTGATTATTGGTGTAATAAAGATATTTGTGGACTAATTCAAATGCCGTTTTCAAGACATTGGATTATGCACACAGAAGCCTGTTTGCGTATAAAGAACAAGATACATTCATAGGCAAAAATTTCAGTTTGTAGAACTAAGGAAATTGGAATTTAAGGAGGAATAAAGTATGGTTAGTGATTTTATAAGAGCAGCATTTCCATGGATTTTAATGGGTTTATTTGTAGCAATCAGTTGTTCCCTTATGAGTAAAAAAGAGAAATAAATTCCTGTTTGTATTTATAAAAGAGAAAAAATGAGAAAAGTAGTTTTATTTATTGCCATGAGCCTTGACGGATATATTGCGGACGGTAATGGTGGAGTAGCTTGGCTAAATGGTCATGGAAATGACAATGAAAACATCGACACTTATACAGAATTTACCAAAGATATAGATACTGTCTTAATGGGGTGGAATACTTCTCATCAGGTTGTTACTGAACTTTCTCCGCAAGAATGGGTATATAATAAATTTACAACTTATGTATTAACACATAAAGAGTGCAATTCTTCCCAACAAATTCATTTTACAAGTGAAAATCCTGTTTTATTATTGGAACGGCTAAAACAAGAAGCAGGAAAGGATATTTGGATTTGTGGCGGAGCAAATCTTGTTCAGCAGTTGGTAAGCAAAAATATGATTGATAAATATTACATTTCTGTTATTCCTACTCTGTTAGGAAATGGGGTTCGTCTTTTGGGCAACATAGACAGGGAAATAAAGTTAAGGCTTTGTAAAACACAGACTTATAACGGAATAACCGATTTGATTTATATGCGTAGATAACTAGAGAGAAACAGAAAAGCTGTTAAACCGACGGAGCGATCCGACCACGTTGGCGGGAAAATCCTTAAGATTTTTCCGCCATGCTTGCAAGGGGGCGGTTCGCTTCGGCGGTTCGGCGAGCTTGCGAGCCGTTCAAAGCCCCCGTTATCTAACAAGGGGGGCACAAAAAACAAGAAACACTATACACTAACAAGCGGAAAACGCTGTATTTATAAGGCAAAACCCCATTTTTACAGTAGTGATATAAATTGTACCTATATCACTATGAAAATTGAATAGTAAATATGAGAAAGACAGTTGATTTCAAAAAATAAGAAATTGATTGTCGTTTTCTTTTGCAGAAATTTAAGTGCAGGCAATTATGGTAGTTGTCGTAATTGCTGTCAGCTCAGTGTTTATCACTGATGGTGTGAAAGATTTACGGTTGGAGATGTTCAATAAGATTATTGGTGCTTAATTATTTTTATTGTAGTGCTGATATGAGAATGTTATAATTGGGGTATAAAACATACAAATAAATTTGCTGAAAAATGAGGTATCAAAATATGGAAAATGAATTACTGGAAAACTTAGGAAGACTTCACACAACTGAACTTGGCGTTATTAGAATTAAAAAGAACTTATCTTTGAATGTAGAAAATGTAATTGAATGGTGCAAAGAAAAAATTAGCCTTTCTAATGCGGAAATCACAAGAAAAGGAAAAAACTGGTATATAACGATTGATAATTGTATTATAACGGTAAATGCGTACAGTTATACCGTTATCACTTCTCACAAGGTAAAATGATAAATTTTTCTATAAAGGAATTAAACGCATTTGCAGTTATTGGGCAGGAAGTAGAACTGACTAATTATCAAAAAAAGAATATTCAGATTAGTACACAGTTTTGGAGAAAGTTTAACAGTAGTTTGAAAAAAGCGTATCTTTCACAATCAGGAAATTGGGTAAAATATGCTTTTATGGAAAGAAGAAATGGAAAACTTTATTATTTCTGTTCTATTCCCCAAAGAACCATTACCCCAGAGGGCTTTCTGTATAAAGAAATACCGTCTTATAAATATTTGGTTGTGGAGCATATTGGTGCTATGGATAAAATATATGAAACTTATGGCAAGATTTATGAAGAAATTATTCCTAGTACATCGTATATTCCTATAAAAGATATTATCCTACACTTTGAAAAATACGATTATCGTTTTCATTGGAATAGTGATAATTCAGTTATTGAAATTTGGATACCTATTCAAGATTAGAAGCAATTTTATATCCATACACACAAAGCAGTTAGTCTTAGGATTGACTGCTTTTTCTATACAGATTTTTAATGACAGGCAATTATCAATTATGGTAGTTGCCTTTTTTGATTGGAGGAATTGAAGAATGAATGATAAAAACTTTATTGAAGAACTAAGACAAAAGCGTGAGGAATACGGAGTAACACAAACAAGGCTTGCTGTTGCCTGTGGTATCAGCCGTGAATATTACAACCGCATTGAAAAAGGAAAACAGCCATTGAATGACGAATTAAGAGAAATCATAGAAAAACAGATTGAGCGTTTCAATCCGCAAGAACCACTATTCTTATTGATTGATTACTTTCGTGTCCGCTTTCCTACTACGGACGCATTGGCGATTATCCGTGATGTATTACAACTGAAATCTAATTACATGCTTTATGAAGATTATGGAAAATACGGATATGAAAGCAAATATGTACTTGGCGACATCAATATCATGTGTTCCATGCAGGAGCATTTAGGTGTTTTATTGGAACTGAAAGGCAAAGGCTGTCGGCAAATGGAATGTTATCTACTGGCACAGGAACGCTCATGGTATGACTTCATGCTGGATTGTATGACGGCTGGTGGTGTGATGAAACGGCTTGATTTGGCTATCAATGATAAAGCAGGAATATTGGATATTCCAAAGTTAAAGGAAAAATACAAGGCTGGCGAATGTATCTCCTACTTCCGTATGCAGAAAGATTACAGCGGTACAGAAAAATGCGGTAGCGATTTACCAAAGAATACAGGAGAAACCTTATATCTCGGTTCAACAAGTAGCGAATTATATATGTGTGCTTATCAGAAAAATTATGAGCAGTATGTCAAGAATGGCACAGAAATTGAAGATACGGAGATTAAGAACCGTTTTGAAATACGCATGAAGAACGAACGAGCCTATTATGCGGTTGTAGATTTACTGACCTATCGGGACGCTGAACGCACCGCTTTTTCTATCATCAATCATTATGTCCGCTTTGTTGACAGAGAGGACGACAAGCCAAAAAGTCAATGGATAACAAATGATGATTGGGCATGGTTTGTAGGGGAAAACAGAGAGCCGATACGCTTAACCACAAAGCCAGAGCCTTACACTTTACAAAAAGCGTTGCATTGGCTACAAAGACAAGTCGCACCAACCATAAAAATGGTACAGGCATTAGACAGAGAAAATCGTACAACGATACTGAAAGATATGATTGAGCAGGCAGAACTAAAAGACAAGCATAAACATTTATTACAATTAGAGAAATCAACCATAGAAGAACGTATAGATACCGCTGTTCCACAAGAGAATGACGGTATTTTTTAATGTAATTGAAAAATTTCAGATTTAGTCAGCAAAGAGCTGTTTTCATTCCCTATGTGAAGTGAAAGAAGAAAAATAAATTTTTTATTAAATCTGCAACAAAATGGCTACTTGCGTACAGATATGGTGCGAGAAAAGGAAATCTAAACTTTTTTTGAAAATAGGTCATTAAATCGGGGCTTGCTGTCCCTATATGAAGTGAAAGAAGAAAAAAGTTTTGAAAAAATGACGGAAATTCGTGATTAGTGGACAGTCTTCTGTGAAAAGAGGAAAAACATCATCATTTTGTATTCAAACAGGCATTAGCAGTTGAGTGTTGATGTGAAAAGATGAAAATACTTTGTTCTCAACTTAACAATTTAAGGTTTCCGTTCCCTATATGGTGCAAAGAAAATATTTCATTCTATTGTTGGCAGTAACGGTATGGTTTGGGTAGTTAGGGTGTGAAAAGGAAAATATTCTTTTTTCATCATCAACTTAGCAAAATGACATTTTCTATCCCTATATGGTGCATGAAAAGAAGTTAAAATTTTTCCATTTAAACTTAGCAAATGGACGTTTGCTGTACAGATAGTAGTGAAAAAGGAGAAAATCAACCGTTGATTGCCAAAATGAACCGTTCCATTTGTACTAATAATGGAAAAAGTTTTGGATTTTGGTTACGTTTCTCCTCTTTTCCAACGCGATATATAGGAAAGACGATTTTTTTCTTTCAATCGTTCTTTGACAACTGAATAAAGTAATTCAATACGTTTGACAGACAGCTAGCCGTTGAAACAAATACGCCACGACCTTTCCCCTGCAAGAGCGAGCGAAAACCTATTTGTGTTCTTGTAAAAGATTTGTCCTCTTTTATCGCCATGACCTGTACTGTCAGATAATGATACTCCCGTACAGCCACAGCTTGAGCATTAAGAGCGTCGCACGCAATGGGTACGGCTACATAAGAACTATGCAGAGGTGGAACTCCTGTGGGCTATGACAAAAGCCGTTGAATTGCTTAGAAAGATTTTACAGAAAGGGGGTATGTGTTATTGATAATGCTGTAAAAACAATTCAAAAGAAAAATGGCAAGTGTGGCATTGGCAACAGAGGAAAGACAAAGATTGTAGTAAAAGAGCATTTTTCCGAAAAGGGCAAAACAATGGAAGAACTTCTAACTGATGTCATGCTGGAAAAAGCAAAGCAGACAATCGCATAAAATCGGTGCAGTTGTAAGAAATAGATTGAATGACAAAAAGTACCCGTGTTATACTTTACTTGCAAGCAGGTATTGTAAACACGGGTTAGTTATAAAGGAGGATAACTGACAATGAAACAACAGATTTACAATACTGCACTTTATCTTAGGTTAAGCCGAGATGATGAATTACAGGGCGAAAGTTCCAGCATTACCACACAGAGAAGTATGTTGCGTTTATATGCAAAAGAACATCATTTGAATGTCATTGATGAATATATTGATGACGGCTGGTCGGGAACAAATTTTGACAGACCGAGTTTTCAAAGAATGATTGAGGATATAGAGGCAGGAAAAATCAACTGTGTTGTAACGAAAGACCTTTCCCGTCTTGGCAGAAATTATATTATGACAGGACAATATACAGAATTGTATTTCCCTAGTCATAATGTCCGCTACATAGCGATTGATGACGGTGTAGACAGCGAAAAAGGCGAAAGTGAGATTGCACCATTTAAGAACATCATCAATGAATGGGTGGCAAGAGATACAAGCCGTAAAGTCAAATCAGCATTTAAGACAAAGTTTGCGGAGGGGGCTCATTACGGTGCTTATGCTCCGTTAGGATATAAGAAACACCCTGACATCAAAGGAAAACTGTTGGTTGATGATGAAACAAAATGGATTATTGAAAAAATCTTTTCCCTAGCCTATCAAGGTTACGGAAGTGCAAAAATCACAAAGCAGTTAAGAGCAGAAAAAGTTCCGACAGCGTCATGGCTAAATTTTACAAGATACGGTACTTTTGCACATATCTTTGAGGGAAAACCCGAAAGTAAGCGTTATGAGTGGACGATTGCTCATGTCAAGGCGATATTGAAAAGTGAGGTTTATATCGGAAACAGTGTTCACAATATGCAGTCTACGGTATCGTTCAAGAGCAAAAAGAAAGTGCGTAAGCCCGAAAGTGAATGGTTTCGAGTAGAAAACACTCACGAGCCGATTATTGACAAGGAAGTGTTCTATCGTGTGCAGGAGCAGATAAAATCAAGACGCAGACAGACAAAGGAAAAGGCAACGCCGATTTTTGCAGGGCTTGTCAAGTGTGCGGATTGTGGTTGGTCTATGAGATTTGGAACGAATAAGACAAATAAAACGCCTTACAGTTATTATGCTTGCAGTTACTACGGGCAGTTTGGCAAAGGTAATTGTTCTATGCACTACATTCGTTATGATGTGCTGTATCAAGCCGTATTGGAACGCTTGCAGTATTGGGCTAAGGCAGTACAGCAGGACGAAGAAAAGGTATTGAACAAGATACAGAAAGCTGGCAATGCAGAGAGAATACGGGAAAAGAAGAAAAAGGCAAGTACATTGAAGAAAGCCGAGAACAGACAAAATGAGATTGACCGTTTATTTGCGAAAATGTATGAAGATAGAGCCTGTGAGAAGATAACAGAGCGAAATTTTGTGATGTTGTCCAGCAAGTACCAAAAAGAACAGATAGAACTGGAACAGCAGATAACAAGCCTAAGAGAAGAACTAAGTAAAATGGAACAGGATATGATAGGTGCTGAAAAGTGGATTGAGTTAATCAAGGAATATTCCGTACCAAAGGAACTGACAGCACCATTATTAAATGCCATGATAGAAAAAATCCTCATACATGAAGCAACAACGAATGAGGATAACGAAAGAATACAGGAAATTGAGATATATTACCGATTTATTGGAAAAGTTGAGTAATCAACAAGAGTAATATTTTTAACTAAGGGAAACCGGCAAGGGGCTTCCTGATATTGCGATTATTGAGGATCTGGCAAAGGCACTGGGGACATCCATTGCAGAATTGCTAACAGGAGATTTGAGAAAGAATGAAAATCCAGCAGGAAATATGAAAAAGATGCATTTTTATGTATGCCCGGTCTGTGGTAATATCATTACATCCGTCGGACAAGGCTCTTTTTCCTGCTGTGGAATTACTTTGCCAGAGCAGGAATGTGAAAATTGTGATGAAGATTATATGATCAATCTGGAGACGGTGGATCAGGAGTATCTTGTAACATTGAACCATCCGATGACAAAGAGACATTATATTTCTTTTGTCGCTTATGTGACATCGGCAGGAGCAGAAATTGTAAAGTTATATCCGGAGCAAGACATTTCCATAAGATTTCGTAAGAAAGGGCATGGACTTTTATATGGTTATTGTAACAGGCATGGTATGTTCAGGATGGTAATATAAGAAGAGAAATAAGATGAAAATTGTTGGTATTATAGGAGATGACGATATGGGAGAATTATCGAAATTACCGAATATAGGAAAAGTCGTTGAAGAACAGTTGAATCAAGTGGGGATTTTTACGGAAGAAGAGTTGAAGTCTGTAGGTGCGAAGCAGGCATGGCTGAAAATTCAGCAGATAGATGAATCGGCCTGTATACATAGACTTATGGCATTGGAAGGAGCAATTCTGGGGGTAAAGAAGACCCAGTTATCGGATGAAAAGAAGGCAGAATTAAAGGAATTCTATCAGTGGCATAAACAATAATCAGTGGAGGTAGATAACATGATCAGGATTGCAACGGAAAATGATGCGGAAGAATTACTGGAAATCTATGCTTATTATGTAGAGAATACTGCCATTACTTTTGAATATGAAGTTCCTTCTGCAGAAGTATTCCGTGAGCGGATTCGCAAGACACTTTGCAGATATCCTTATCTGGTTGCTGAGCATAACGGAACCATTGTGGGATATACATATGCAGGTCCATTTAAGGAGAGAAGAGCCTACGACTGGGCAGTAGAAACAACAGTCTATGTTTCCAAAGATGCAAGAAAACAGGGAATTGGCAGAGAATTGTACGAAGCGTTGGAACATGTGCTGGCTTTACAGAATATTGTGAATCTAAATGCCTGTATCGGATATCCGGTCGAAGAAGATGAATATCTTACGAAGAACAGTGTTCAGTATCATGAGCATATGGGTTATCGCTGGGTTGGAGAATTCTACAAATGCGGATATAAATTTGGACGATGGTATAATATGGTGTGGATGGAAAAATGCATCTTGGAACATCCGGCACATCCTTTGCCAATAAAAACTTTTGCGGAAATCAGAGGCAGAATCTGAGAAGGAAAAGCAGTAAAGGGAGGAAGATTATATGTGCACAAGTATCGTTTCCAATAGAAAGAAGACGATTGTCGGATGGAATCTGGACATTCTGGACATGGAATACCGTGTAGTCGTTGAAGAGGACAAGGTGTATATAGCTATTCTGGATGAAAAGGAAGGATGGCTTCCGTTATTTGGCGCCAATGCAAGGGGAGATTTTGTGGCAATGCCTACTTGCTTGCCATCTGATGACAGGAGTGATCCGAAAAGTGCAGATGTTCATAACATAATTATGTTAGATATAAATCTGCTTTTAGGTAAAAGAACACTGGATGAATTGAGGAATATTGTAGAGCATGAAAGTTTGAATTGAAGCAACAGAAACGAAAAGAGAAACACAGGGGCAGATGATGCCCCTGTAAAAAGCTGATTTATGAATTGTTGGGGAATAATTTCCCAAAAATCCAGTGTGTAAATGGTGCCGCTGCAAACATGTTCCAGAAGAATGCCATCGGAAAGTTCTTAAAAAAGGTTCCGACCCAGATGGCAGGCAGTTGGTAAATCGGTGCTCCTGCAAGGATAATGTTGAACAGAATAGATGCTACGAGGCTCATGGTCGGACACATAATGGCAACAGTTCCTGCCTGGCGAAGCAGTTGGCAGATATAGGGGTTATCTTTACTTGGATCACAATGTCTGGCGGCACAGGCTGCTCCTATACGATTGCCCCAGAGATTAGAGAAGATGAAGACGAATAATCCCATGTAGGCAGCTTCTTTTAATGCATCCCAGAAAACGAGATTCGTCATGTTACTGAAACCTCCGGCAGTCAGGTTGATTCCCTGTTTGATGGCGATGTTGTAGATTTCCATGCCGTATGCCATGGCATAGGACATGATGATTCCAAAGATAATTCCTTGTTTTTTGTTTCTTGGCATATTGATTCCTCCATTTTGGTTATTGTGTAAGAACTATAATTATGTATTGCTTAGAATAATATAGAATTCTGCGGAAACAAAAGTTCCCTATAACAGAATAAAAAAAGCGCGTGACTTCTTATAAGAAGTTCACACGCTTTGCATACATTAATTTAAGCTACACGGCTTTTTTATTTTATCTCAAATAATTTTGCGCTGCAAGTAAAATTTTTCAATAAAATATGAAAAAAATAAAACAGTCTCATTGCCTGACAGAAAATTCTAAGGTAAATTATGTGTAGGAGGTGCTCTTATGGCAAATGAAGATAAAAAGATTTTAAGAACAGAAAATAAATGCAAAAGGGGGAACAAAAGATGAACTATCTGCAAGATGCAAAAAAGAGAGAAATCATCATACAGAATATGTATTCCATTATAGGAAATCTGATCTATTGCTTTGGATTTAATATGTTGATCGTGCCAATGGGATTGTATAGCGGAGGCTTTATGGGTGTCTCGCAGTTATTTGGATTGCTCCTTACGAAAGGATTGCATATTCCGATTCCGCCGCAGGCGAACCTTACTGGTATCATATATTTTGCAATTAATGTACCGCTTTTGTACATGGGATATCGAATTCTGGGCAAAGAGTTTGCTGTAAAAACGATGATTATGGTAGGGATGATGAGTGCCTTCCTTGTTGTAATCCCGATTCCTGAGACTCCTATCGTAGAGGACTATCTCACAGCCTGTATTATCGGAGGAATTGTGTGTGGAGTAGGCTGTGGACTTGTGCTTCGTGGAAGATCATCAGCAGGAGGACAGGATATCATAGGATTATGCTGTTCGAAGAAATATAAGAATTTCAGTGTTGGTAAAGTCACAATCATTATGAATATCTTTGTATATGGAATCTGTATGTTTTTATTTAACATTGAGATTGTCATCTATTCACTGATATTTGCAACCGTATCTTCTCTGGCCGTTGATCGGGTACATATTCAGAATATTAATACCAGTGTCATGATATTTACCAAAAAGGTTGGTATCTCAAAAGCAATTATGGAGCAAATGGGACGAGGTGTTACGAATTGGGATGGCGAAGGTGCATACACGAATAAGACATCCTATATTTTGTTTGTTATGATATCCAAGTATGAAGTGGCACAGATAAAGAAAATCGTACATAGCATTGACCCTAATGCATTTATGATATTTACAGAGGGATGCTCTGTAGATGGAAATTTTGAAAAGAGATTATAAATTATTGCCCCCGTTCTGTTTAATAGAACGGGGACATATTTAGAGGGGCAATAATGGAGAATGCAATTATAGGAGACGAAATACCTGTTCAACAGCTGCCTGCATATTTGCTTTCGCACAGTCTGGATCCATAGCTTCTTTCAGGGTTGTAATTCCTCGTACAATTGGGAAAAATGCATCGATTCCGGCCTCGTTGCAAGCGGTTGCTTCAGGAGTGACACTTCCGGCAAATGCAATGACTTTGGCGTCATATTTTTTTGCAAGTTTCGCAACGCCGACAGGTGCTTTCCCCATAGCTGTCTGGTGGTCCAGACGACCTTCGCCGGTGACAACAATATCTGCATCTTTTAGTTCTTTTTCTAATTCTACGGCATTGAGGATTAAGTCGATTCCGGGTGTGAGTTTGGCGTGAAGGTAGCTTAGCAGTGCAAAGCCAAGACCTCCTGCAGCGCCTGCACCTTCTGCTTTCTCATAATCACATCCAAGGGCTACACGAGTAACTGCTGCATAATGAGCCATTGCCTGGTCCAGTTCTTCTTTGATGTTATCGGTAACACCTTTTTGTGGTCCATAGATATAAGTGGCTCCATTGTTTCCGCAGAGAGGATTCGTTACATCACAGGCAACCTGAAAATGGCAGTCTGTTAAATGGGGATTTTTATTCTGGATATTAATGGTATGAACTTTGCCAAGTGCCTGCCCACCTTCACCCACATCGTTTCCCTTTTCATCAAGAAATACAAAGCCAAGTGCTTTTAACATTCCGATTCCGCCATCGTTCGTGGCACTTCCGCCAATTCCGATAATAAAGTTCCGGCATCCTTTTGTAATAGCATCATTAATCATCTCACCGACTCCATAAGTTGTTGCATGTAGAGGGTCTTTTTTATCAGTAAGGGTGATTCCGGCCGCAGATGCCATTTCAATAATGGCGGTATTTGTCTCTTTCAGATATCCGTAGTGGCAGGAAACAGGATTACCAAGAGGTCCGGTCACTGTGACATCGATCCGCTCGCCGTTCAATCCTTCAATTAGAGCATCTGTAGTACCTTCACCACCATCAGCAAGAGGCTTCACAACTACTTTGGCATCTGGTTTTGCAGCAAGAATTCCAGCTTTGATGGATATTCCTGCTTCCATAGATGTCAGGCTTCCTTTCAGAGAATCAATTGCGACTACGACTTTCATATTATATCCTCCGATCATATAAGGGTGTACTTTTTTTGTTGTTTATTATACAATTTTGGTTAAAGGGATGCAATAGACAGAAAGGTGTTGGTGATAAAGTTGAAGCTTAGGAATGTATTAATCGTAGTAAATGATATTCAACGATCAATAGAATTTTATAAAGATTTATTTGGCCTGGATGTTATTCTGGATCAGGATGGCAATGTAATCCTGACAGAGGGGTTGGTATTACAGGATGCATCGGTGTGGAAGCAATTTATTCAGAAAGAGATCATTCCGAAAAATCACGCTACAGAACTTTATTTTGAGGAGACAGATATAGAAGGATTTGTTGAAAAATTAGAAAACTACAAAGAACCCATACAGTATGTAAATCCATTAATGGAGCATACTTGGGGACAAAAAGTGATTCGATTTTATGATCCGGACGGTAATCTGATAGAAGTTGGGACACCGATGTAAGGAGAGAAAAACGATGAATATTAGAAATGCAACAATGAGTGATTTGAGTAAGATTGCTGCTGTAGAAGCAGAATGTTTTCCGGCGGCAGAAGCAGCAACAGAAAAAGATCTAAAAGACCGCCTGGAAGTTTATCCTGATCATTTCTGGCTGTTATTTGATGAAGATAAGATGGTCGGATTTGTCAATGGGATGGTGACGAATGAACCCGATCTTACAGATGAGATGTATGAAGATGCTTCTATGCATGATGAGTCAGGTGATTGGCAGATGATCTTTGGAGTAAATACGATCACAGAATATCGCAATCAAGGCTGTGCAGCAGTATTGATCAGACAGGCGATCGAGGATGCGAAAGAACAGGGAAGAAAGGGACTGGTGCTTACTTGCAAAGACAGGCTGATTCGTTATTATGCAAAGTTTGGCTTTGAAAATGAAGGTGTCTCTGCATCTGTACACGGAAATGTAGTGTGGTATCAGATGCGACTGACGTTTTAAAGGATATCTGGAGCCATTGATATTTATGATATTAAGTGATAGAGATTGGATGAGGCGAAATATGGAAGAATTATACAGATTGATTGAAGAAAAGATAAAGAAAGCGGGATATCCGGGAGAGATTGATGGAAGAGAGTTTTATGATGAAGTCAGCGATGAAGCAGATTCGCAGGAGAACGGCACATATATTTTTATGATCAAGAAAAGCGATTCCATCTATTATCAGGGATGCATGGAGATTATGGATGAACAATTCGATCTACATTATGTAGATATTCATGATAGCGATAAAGTATATCATGTGGATTTTGATTAAGGTGTATATAGTGTAAAAAGTGCTGATGAACCGGCTTGATTTTGCAAAGTTTTTTGTTGATATATAGTATTGCATTCGTTTTTTTCATTCTTTATAATGATGTGAGTTTTGAGAAAATAAGATTACTTTGGAAGGATGCAGACTATGAAGAGAGATATGACAACAGGAAATCCTGCAAAGATTATTGTGAATTTTACGATGCCGATTTTTATAGGAAACATATTTCAGCAGTTTTATAGTATGGCAGATACCATTATCGTTGGTAAATTCGTTGGAAATGCAGCATTAGCGGCAGTTGGTTCCTGCGGAACACTGGTATTTTTGATTATTGGCTTTCTACAGGGATTGACGGCTGGTTTTACGGTCATTACGGCGCAGCATTTTGGTGCGGGCAATATGAGAGCAATGCGCCAATCAGTGGTGACCGCTTCTGTATTGTCGGCAGTTGTATCTGTAATTCTTACCATTATTAGTATGGTAATGATGCAAGATGTTCTGCGCTGGATGAATACGCCATCTGATATGTATGATCAGGCATATGAATATATTATGGTAATCTGTGGCGGAATTGTAGCGCAGGTATTGTATAATCTGTTATCAAGTATTTTAAGGGCAGTTGGAGACAGTAAGAGACCATTATATTTTTTGATTCTGGCAGCAGGACTGAATATTGTATTAGATCTGGTGTTTATTATTGTGTTCCATATGAGTGCCGGCGGTGCTGCTTATGCAACTGTAATTGCACAGGGGGTGTCAGGACTTTTGTGTCTTGTGTATATTAAGAAGAAGGTACCGATTTTGCATCTGTGTAGGGATGATTGGAGATGGAATACAGACCTTGCAAAATGGCAGATGAAGATTGGATTCCCAATGGCTTTTCAATATTCTATTACGGCTATTGGAACAATTGTCGTTCAGACAGCTCTGAATAGTCTTGGATCAGTAGCAGCGGCTGGATTTGCAGCAGCGGTTAAGATTGAGCAGATTGTAACACAGGCTTACATTGCGCTGGGAACTACGATGGCCAATTACTGTGCTCAGAATGTCGGCGCGGGTAAGATTCTTCGAATTCGTAAGGGATTCTGGTCAGGAACATGGATGGGCATCGGATATGCCATAGCGACAGGTGCACTCATGTTTTTCGCTGGGAAATACATGACGGTTCTCTTTGTATCGGAGAACCTGAACGAAATTATGGGATATGTAGATATATATCTAAAATGTGTCGGGGTGTCGTTTGTCCCGCTGGTGTATGTTAATCTCTATCGCAATGGAATTCAGGGAATGGGCTATGGATTATTACCGATGACAGCAGGAATTGCAGAACTGATTGGAAGAAGCATAGCAGCAGGCGTAGCATCCCATTGGCAGAGCTATATTGGGATCTGCCTGGCAAGCCCTGTTGCCTGGATATTGGCAGCTATATTGCTCATTGTTATGTATTTTTGGATTATGAAGCAGTACAAATTAAAGGGAATGTTGCCGTAGCATATTCCTTTTTTTTTCTTCCTATGATATAATTTAATATAATTATGCGAAAGCAATAACAGAACTGAAAGTAAGGAGCACAGACTTATGAAAAGAGTATTGTTGAAACTCAGCGGGGAAGCACTCGCAGGGGATAAAAAGACGGGATTTGATGAAGCTACTTGTATGGGGGTAGCAAAGCAAGTCAAGCAGCTGGTAGATGATGGTATTCAGGTTGCGATCGTTACTGGTGGTGGTAATTTCTGGAGAGGCAGAACCAGTGAGACGATTGACCGTGTGAAGGCAGATCAGATTGGTATGCTGGCTACCGTTATGAACTGTATTTATGTTTCAGATATTTTCCGTTATGCCGGAATGAAGACAGAAGTGTTCACTCCATTTGTATGTGGTGCATTCACGACACTGTTTTCTAAGGATGCAGCAGTAGAAGCTTTGAATGAAGGAAAGGTGATTTTTTTCGCTGGTGGAACTGGACATCCTTATTTCTCAACGGATACAGGAGCTGTACTTCATGCAATTGAAATAGAAGCGGACGCAATGCTGCTGGCTAAGGCGATTGATGGAATCTATGACAGCGATCCGAAGGTCAATCCGCAGGCAAAGAAGTATGATGAGATTTCCATTCAGGAGATTATTGACAAGAAACTGATGGCAGTAGATTTGACAGCATCTATTATGTGTCTGGAGAATAAGATGCCGATGCTGGTATTTGGACTGAATGAGGAGAACAGTATCGTAGAAACTATGAAAGGAACATTTACAGGAACGAAAGTGACTGTATAAAAATAGGAGGATATCAATATGAATGAAAGATTAAAAGTTTACGAGGATAAGATGAAGAAAACGATGGCTAACCTTGAAGGGGAATTGGGAGCTATTCGTGCAGGACGTGCCAATCCAAATGTGTTGAATAAAATCGTCGTTGATTACTATGGCTCTCCTACTCCGATTCAGCAGGTAGCCAATGTATCTGTACCAGAAGCTCGTATGATTCAGATCCAGCCATGGGAGAAGAACATGCTGAAAGTCATTGAAAAAGCGATTCTGGTATCTGATCTTGGAATCAATCCAACAAATGACGGAACTTGCATTCGTCTTGTGTTCCCTGAATTAACAGAGGAAAGAAGAAAAGAACTGGTTAAGGATGTTAAGAAAAAAGGTGAAGCTTCCAAAGTCGCAATCCGTAATATCCGTCGTGATGGAAATGACGCATTTAAAAAGCTGAAGGGTTCTGATGTATCTGAGGATGAGATTAAAGATATGGAAGAAGATCTGCAGAAACTGACGGATAAGTTTGTAAAAGAAGTAGATAAAGCAGTAGAAGTAAAATCCAAAGAAGTAATGACTGTTTAATAAGAGTTGAGAGTGGGACAGAACCGAAGCCTGTGCATAGAGGGTCTGTCCCTCAATTCATATAAAGTATCAGCAAGAGCGCCGCTATGCGCGCTTTTTGTGTGGAAGGAGAATAATCTTATGAATATACCGCAGCATGTTGCGATTATTTTAGATGGAAATGGACGTTGGGCAAAGTCGAAGGGAATGCCACGGAATTATGGACATGCGCAGGGCAGTAAAAATGTTGAGCGTATCTGTGAAGAGGCATATCGCATGGGAATTAAATATCTGACTGTGTATGCATTTTCCACAGAAAATTGGAACCGCCCACAGGATGAAGTTGATGCGTTGATGAAGCTACTGAGAAATTATATGAAGACTTGTCTGAAAACAGCAGCAAAGAATGATATGAAGATTCGTGTCATTGGAGATATTACAAGGTTGGATGATGATATCCGCACTAGAATTGAAGAGTTGGAAGAAGCAACAAAGAATAACGGAGGATTGAATTTCCAGATTGCAATCAATTATGGAAGCAGAGATGAAATTATCCGAGCCGTCAGAAAACTTGCCAGAGACTGTGTAGATGGAAAAGTACATCCTGATCAGATTGAGGAGAAGACCTTTGAAAACTATCTTGATACACATGATATCCCAGATCCCGATCTTTTAATCCGTACAAGCGGAGAATTGAGACTTTCTAATTATCTGTTGTGGCAGCTTGCGTATACGGAATTTTATTTTACAGATGTCCCGTGGCCGGATTTTTCAAAAAGAGAATTAGAAAAAGCGATTGAACAATATAATGCCAGAGATCGGCGTTATGGAGGAATAAAGGAGGAACAGAAGGAAGATGTTTAAGACAAGACTGTTAAGTGGTATCGTATTAGTAATTGTATTACTTATTACGGTTGGATATGGTGGCAATCTGTTATTCGCATTTCTGGGAATCATCAGTCTGATTGGATTGTCAGAATTGTATAAAGTTGTAGATGTGCAGAATAAGATATTAGGATTTGTTGGATATCTGGCTGCAGCTGCTTATTATGCAATGCTGCTTACTGGAAATATGCAATATGTGATGTTGCTTACCATTCTTTTCCTGGTTCTGGTAATGGCAGTGTATGTATTTTCATTTCCTACTTTCAGGGCAGAGCAAGTAATGACAGTTTTCTTTGGTCTGTTCTATGTTGCTGTTATGTTGTCTTATGTATATCAGACTAGAATGCTCCCAGATGGAGGTGTCGTGGTCTGGTTGATATTCTTAAGCTCCTGGGGTTGTGATACTTGTGCATACTGTGTTGGAATGTTGATTGGTAAGCATAAGATGGCTCCGAAGCTGAGCCCAAAGAAATCTGTGGAAGGAGGAATTGGAGGAATTGTTGGTGCAGCACTGCTGGGAGTTCTTTTTGCCCTGGCGATGAACCAGTGGGGAGGCGCTCAGGCTAATCCGATACATTATGCGGTTATCTGTGCAGTTGGAGGAATGATCTCACAAGTAGGAGATCTTGCTGCTTCCGCAATTAAACGTAATCATGACATTAAAGATTATGGAAAATTAATTCCAGGACATGGTGGAATTCTGGATCGTTTTGACAGTGTAATCTTTACGGCGCCTGTCATTTATTATCTGGCAACATTTCTTGCTGGAAATATCTAAAAAAATACTGTTAAGATGGAAGTTACCATATAATGATTAAGAGAGGATATCTATGAAAAAAATAGCCATATTAGGATCTACAGGGTCAATTGGAACCCAGACACTGGAAGTTGTCAGAGAAAATGGAGATATTGAAGTCCTTGGCCTGGCAGCGGGAAACAATATTCAACTTCTGGAAGCACAGATTCGTGAATTTCATCCAAGACTTGCTGCGGTCTGGTCAGAAGAAAAGGCACAGGAGCTCCGTACGCGTGTCTCAGATATGAATACCAGAATTGTATCGGGAATGGATGGATTGATTGAAGTATCAACAATATCAGAGATGGAAATACTAGTGACAGCGATCGTAGGCATGATTGGCATTCGCCCTACCATAGAGGCGATTAAAGCCGGAAAAGATATTGCGCTTGCTAACAAAGAGACATTAGTAACGGCGGGTCATATTATTATGCCGTTGGCGGCAGAAAAGCATGTGTCGATTCTCCCGGTGGACAGTGAGCACAGTGCAATCTTTCAGTCTTTGCAAGGTAATGACCATAAGGCAATCCATAAGATTCTGCTGACAGCTTCCGGTGGACCGTTCAGAGGAAAAAAACAAGAAGATCTGTTGGAAATAAAAGTAGAGGATGCATTGAAGCACCCGAATTGGTCTATGGGACAAAAGATTACGATTGATTCTTCTACTATGGTAAATAAAGGATTAGAAGTTATCGAAGCAAAGTGGCTCTTTCATGTAGATGTAGATCAGGTACAGGTAGTCGTACAGCCACAGAGCATCATTCATTCTATGGTAGAGTATGTAGATGGTGCCATAATGGCAGAACTTGGGACGCCAGATATGAAGCTTCCGATTCAATATGCACTGTATTATCCAGAGAGAAGATATCTTCCGGGTGAGCGAGTTGATTTCTGGAATTTAGGAAAATTAGACTTTGAAAAACCGGATATGGATACCTTCTATGGATTGCAGTTGGCATATGAGGCGGGGAGAAAAGGTGGCTCTCTTCCGACTGTATTTAACGCGGCTAACGAACTTGCAGTCAGTCAGTTCTTAAAACGTGAGATTAAGTATCTCGAGATCATTGAGATTATTGAAGACTGTATGCGTACTCATAAAAATATTGAGAATCCTACGCTTGAGCAGATATTAGATACAGAAGCAGCAACTTACGAGAGAATTAACAGCAGGAGGTAATTCATAACTTGGGTATTATATTAGCGATTATAATCTTTAGTTTCATTGTGTTCTTTCATGAATTTGGGCATTTTATATTGGCGAAAAAGAATGGAATTGATGTAGAAGAGTTTGCCATTGGAATGGGACCTGCTTTGTGTTCTAAAGAATATAAAGGAACAAAGTATGCAATCAGACTTTTCCCAATTGGCGGTTATTGTGCTATGGGAGAAGATGAGGCAGCAACAGATTCACCGAATAATTTTAATAATAAATCCGTATGGGCACGAATCTCTGTTATTGCAGCAGGGCCGATCTTTAATTTTATTCTTGCTTTTGTATTTGCTGTAATATTAACAGCTATGGTAGGGTATGATCCACCAGTTGTCAGAGAAGTGGAGCAAGGATATCCCGCGGCAGAAGCAGGAATTCAAAAAGGCGATATCATTGTAAAGATGGGCAACAAAAAAATCAATATCTACCGAGAAATCAGTATCTATAATCAGTTTCATCAAGGTGAGGATGTAGAGATTACTTATATTCATGATGGAAAGAAGCAGACCGTTACATTGACACCAAAAATGGATGAGGAATCTGGTTATACGCGTATAGGAATTACAGGATCTGGAAATACAAAGGCAAATATATTTACTTCGATTCAATATGGTGTGTATGAAGTGAAATTCTGGATATGTACGACTCTTGAAAGCTTAAAGATGCTGATTACAGGACAGATTGGAGCGGATCAATTGTCTGGTCCTGTCGGAATAGTCAGCGTAGTGGATAACACATATCAGCAGAGTAAATCTTATGGCCTCTTTATTGTAATTGCTCAGATGTTGAATATTGCGATTCTCCTATCTGCGAATCTGGGAGTTATGAATCTGCTCCCATTACCGGCACTGGATGGCGGACGTCTTGTATTCCTGTTTGTTGAAGCAATCAGAAGAAAAAGAATACCACCAGAAAAAGAAGGATATGTACATCTGGTCGGGATTGCATTATTGATGGTGCTAATGGTATTTGTAATGTTCAATGATATCAGGAGAGTGTTCTTTTAAGTGGGAATTTAGTTGAGTTAGTTGGTAATTGGGTGTGTACGGCGAGAGGATGGATGGGATGGTTGCCATTGCGGAGTCCTTCGCTAAGAATCCATAACAGGAAAAGAAGCAGATATTTTGTGACAAGGCTGATTCACCCCGAAATCTTGATGATTTCGAGGCTCAGCAGCCTTCTCAGATCTGGCTTGAAGCCAAATCTTCGCACAAAATATCTGCTTCTTTTCCTGTAACGGATTCTATCGCTTGTCCAACGAATGGCAACCATCCCATCCATCTTCTCGCCTGACATCACTCCAAATCCGCAACTTCCTCATCTGGGAGAATTCCTGCGCGTCATGCAGAGGGAAAAATCATAGTAAAGATATTGTCAAAAAACTGGCAGAATAACTAACTGATTCTTCCATTGAAATAATGATAAATAGTATAAAAACAACGCTCCCCATTGCGCTTCGCGCTAGAAATTCCTCCAGATGAGTTTGTTCAGTAATTGGGAATGTCAGGCGCAAGGGAGTTGGATAGGCTGGTCTGTATCCGTCTAGCCAAGCGATAGAATCCGTTACATAAAAAAGAGTTGCAATTCCGTGTGAGAATTTGACATCCAGCCAAATTCGAAAGGACTGCTGAATCGAGAAATTATCCAAATTTCTCGGTGAATCAGTCCGGTCACGAAATTGCAACTCTTTTTTCTGTTATGGATTCTCAGCGAAGGATACCGGAAACAGACCAGCCTATCCAGCTCCCTTGCGCCGTACACACCCAATTACCAACTAACTCATCTAAATTCCCATAAAGATTGAAAAATGCATATTTATTCATTATAATATATAAATATTGCGATGTTTTGAGCATAACAATTCGACTCTGGAGGATGACAAGATGAAAACGAATAAGAGAGCAATTTTGAATCTACATATAGCAGTAATGATGTTTGGACTATCAGGTGTAATTGGTCAGTTTGTAGAGATACCTTCGGTTATGGTTGCTTTTGGGAGGGTGGCATGTTCTTCGGTTTTGTTATTGTTAATGATGCGAATGAAAAGAGAGCCGTTGAGGTTGAAGGAGAAGAAAGATTATGTATTGATAATTGTAACGGGTATGATATTGGCAGTACACTGGACTACGTTTTTTCAGTCAATACAAGTATCTTCTGTAGCGATTGGAACGATTACTTTCTCGACATTTCCACTGTTTTTGACTTTTCTTGAACCGTTAGTCTTTCATGAGAAGCTTTATAAACAGAGTGTTATTGGAGCAATGCTGTTGATGATAGGTGTATTTATAACAATTCCTGAATTTTCCATAGGAAATCAGACGACAGTTGGAATCATCTGGGGAATGATCTGTAGTTTGACATATGCATTCTTGACCTTGGCAAATCGTTATTTTTCAGATAAATATGATGGTAAACTAATATGTTTTTATGAGCAAGGAACAGCTGCAATTGTGTTAATTCCGGCCTTATTTTTGTTAAATGTACACTGGAGGAGGCAAGATATAGTAGGTGTAGCATTTATTGGATTTGTGTGCACGGCATTTGCATATACATTATATGTAGATGCACAAAAGAAAGTAAAAGCGCAGACGGCGGGACTTATATCAGGAATGGAAACGGTGTATGGAATATTATATGCCTTAATCTTTTTGGGAGAAATTCCAACCATACGAGAAGTAATAGGAGGAATGATGATTCTAGGTGTCGCACTTTTCTGTTCTATACAAAAGAATAATTAACAATGAAATATCAGAAAATATATTAATATTAGATGAGGATAGAAATATTAATAATAAATTTGAAATATATATTGACAAATATACCAATTAGTGTTAATATCTAATTACAAAATAACAAAATTGATTTATAAAACAGATAAAAATCATTTGTTATCAGAATCAACAGCAATGTTGAAAAAGTTCCGAGAAATAAGGCGCTAAGTATCGGAAAAAGTTTATGAAAGGAAGGTACAAGCCACCAAAAACGTAAACTAAATCTTATAATTTAAAGAAAGTAAGAGGTATAGACCATTGGATAGTGAGTCAAAATAAGAACGGATGCGAAGTAATTGTTTTTTGCATCCGTTCTTATTTTGTGAGGAAATATAAAAGTAAAACGGGTTAATTGTCAGTGAATTCGACATATAAAGAAAAATAATAAAAAAATACATGGAAACACTAAAAATATATTGACAAATATTGATTTGGGTGATAATATATAATCATAA
The DNA here is from genome assembly GCF_050313695.1 of Bariatricus sp. SGI.161. NCBI lineage: Bacteria > Bacillati > Bacillota > Clostridia > Lachnospirales > Lachnospiraceae > Bariatricus > Bariatricus sp. SGI.161. Next base: position 116,607 of record NZ_JBNPLX010000001.1, on the reverse strand, counting down.
AATAACAAATCGGAATTGTAAGACAGACGCGAGCTGTAAACAATCATTTGTTATTAAAATCAACATCAATGTTGAAAAAAGATTTCCGAGAAAATAAGGCGCTAAGTATCGGGAAGAGAAGTTTATGAAAGGAAGGTACAAGCCACCAAAAACGTAAACTGAATTTTAAAAATTAAAGAAAGTAAGAGGTACAGACCATTGGATAATGAGTCAATATAAAGGCGGATGCGAAGTGAAAGATATTTGCATCCGTTTTTATATTGTGTTACCATACATTCGATAAGAGTAATTAAGTTGGGATGGAACAGATCCTGGCGGAGAGGGGAATACAAAGTGTCTGTTCATGATAATGTGCGAAAAGAGTATGGGAAAATAGCTTTGGAGTTGTATGGGGAATCTGTTCTGACTGAGACAATTTCGCCAGAGAATATGTCTGAAAATGTAGGATATACATTCGAGGAATTAGCGATGGCTCCCGAGGGAGCGAATATGGGACTTGGTTGTGGAAATCCTCATCGAAAAGCGCAGATTCAGCCTGGGGAGATCGTACTGGATCTGGGAAGCGGAGCAGGATTGGATTGCTTTATTGCCGGAAAGATCGTGGGAAGAAGAGGACGTGCGATTGGAGTGGATATGACTCCAGAGATGTTATCACGTGCCAGAACTATTGCAAAAGAAAATAAGATTCGTAATGTGGAATTTCGTCTTGGAGAGATTGAAAATCTGCCGGTTGCAGATAATACGGCAGATGTCTGTATCTCGAATTGCGTGATTAATATGTCTGATAATAAACTGCGAGTTTATAAGGAGATATTCCGTGCATTGAAGCCCGGTGGAAGAATATCAATCTGTGATATTGTGATCATGAAGGAGCTAACAAAAGAAATGCAGGAAGATGAAGCCATGCACTCATGCTGAGTGTCTGGCGCTTCTTCAGTTGAAGAATTGGAAAAGATTGTAAAGTTTGCCGGATTTGAGCAGGTGGAGATTACGACGAAGCCTGTCTCAAAAGAATATGAACAACGCTGGGGGCGGAGCCTGTCAATAGGAGAATACATTATGTCATCTTCTGTGACAGGGCGAAAACCTGAGATTCTATAACAATAATAGCCAAAGGAAGCCATAGATACGAATGGCTTCCTTTGGTTATTACTGTATTTCCATGAATTTTCCCTGTGGTCCGAACGAGAATAAGGAACGAGTGATCCAACTTGATGCTTCTTTAAGTGCAGGGACATATTTTTCTAATTCACTCACATCTTCTACACCGATAAATCCGCTGAACGAAAGAGCGGCAATTACGGTTCCTTCAATATCCCTTACTGGAACAGCAACACAGCTTCCTCCTTCTGTAGACTCATGATTATCAAAAGCATAACCGCGCTTTGCTGTAATGCGAAGTTCTTGCCAGAATAGATTCGGGTCTGTGATTGTATGGCTGGTCAAAGGAACTAGATTGCTTGCCTCAATAATTGCTTCGGCATGGGAAATAGGAAGTTCTGAAAGGAAAACCTTTCCTCCTGCACAGGCATAAATTGGAAGTTCAGAATAGATGGGAGGAACGTAATCAACAATTTTATTCGTCCTGGATTGCTGAAGAATAATACAGGAAGTCCCTTTGCGGATCAATAAGTTCATTGCCATATTATATTCATTGGTATAATGCTGCATGATCAGAGATGCAACGTCTTGCAGTGCGATATATAGATTATTGCGCTCTGTTACAAAACTAATCTTTTGACCAGTTATGTAACGACTGTCATTCAATTGAAATACCCACCCCGATAATTCTAATGTTTTTAAAATACGAAACGTAGTGGAGGGGTTTAGCTTACATGTTTTTGCAATTTCATTAACACCAAGTGGTGACTTAGAAGTTCTTAATAAATCCAATACTTGCAGGGCACGTTCCACCATTTTGATCGTTTCGGTATTTTTTTGCTCTCTCTCTTCCATAGATATAACTCCTTTCGACCTCTTCTTGTGTCCTTATGCGTAATGAAACACATGATATAGAATATCTAACTTAAATATATGCTGTATTTTGTGAAAAGTCAACTATATGGCATCTGAAAATAGAATAAAAATTGGATGGTTTTCCATAGATAAATTACAATTTTATACAAGTTCAGCAATTCTGGATACGCCTACATATACCTCGGAGATTTTATACCAGGTGCTGTAATCAACAACACCGGTGGCCGGCAATCCGAAGACGGATTGGAATTTTTGTACGGCAGCAGCGGTAGCTGGACCGTAGATGCCATCAGCGGTGACCTTGGGAATTGCAGGGTATGCACTGGCAATGGTATTGAGTTGTTCTTGCATCTGGCGGACTTTGGGGCCAGAAGAACCTTGCTCCAGATTATATCCTGGCCAGGAAGAAGGGATGCCTGAGATGGCTTCGGCGGTATTAATGTACATGTCGTCACCGTAATAGTAGCGCAGGATTTCAATAGGGGTATATCCCTGTTCTCCCAGAGACATCGAACCCCATTGTGTCATCCAGTTTGGACATTGAACACGCCTTCCGTCACAATACTGGGTCAGAATCGGCTGGCGTACATTTGGACGTGACAGATAATCAGCAAAAAGTTCATCTACGATTACGGAGATGGTGTCAAATACATTCCTCTCTGGGATCCATTTGTGGTCAAATGCTGTAGATGAAGTTATGGTGAAGTCATAGCCTTGATTTCGGTACCATTCAGTATATACTCGATTCAGAGTGAAGGACATAATTGCCAGAACATTTGCCCGGATAGTATTTGCCGGCCATGTGGCATAGATTTCACTGGAGGCAACATTTTTGATATAATCCTTGTATTTCACATAATAATTTTGTGCAGTAGAATCTCTTGGACTTCCATCATGAACGACAATGTATTCGGGGACAACGACGCGGCTTAGAACGATTTCGCCGGTTTCATTCATAGGTTTGATCTCATCTTCCGGTATTTTAGCGGGATATGTTCCATATAATGTGTGTGCAGGGATGACAAAAACTTCTTCTGATGGTTCTGGGGTATCAGTTGGGCGAAGAGAGATGTTTTGAATTGCGGTAACGTCTGGAAGCAGTTCGGCGCCGGCAATGCTGACAGGTTCGTATCCGGGAGCCTCTACTTGGAATGTATATTCTGCATAAGGTTGTTCTTCAATCGCAGGATTTGTACTATACTCTAAAGGAGGAGTATTTAGTTCGATGACTTCTGTCTGACCGGAGGAATCTGTTTTTAATTGTTCTAATTGACTTTCTGGAACACCAGTATATGAAATGGATATGGTGGCATCTGCAATCGGATATGCATTAATTTCAGATGTAATATTAATCTGTAGTTTTCCTTTATCAGGTGTATCCAACTGATTGGGATTCATTGCATTCATAAAAGTACCTCATAGAGAATCTATTACAATTAGCATATGAAATCAGAGAAGAAAGCGTTACTTGTATTGTACATTTTTGTGAGAATGAATATAATGTGAATAGAATATTGGTAAGACTGAGGAGGATGAATGAGAAGAAGAAAGAAGCGAGGATGCCTATATGCATTGACGACGGTGGTCGGTGTATTTTGTATGTTGCTGTTCATTATATATGTAACAGGTGAAAAATTAAATATTCAAAAAGAAGCAAAAAAAACCGTATCTATACCATATCAGGAGATAGACGCAGAATTGGAAGAAAGCTTGGGAGAAAAGTATTATTATCAGCAAATTGGAGCTGAGGAACAAGCAATCTATCAGGAAATTCTACAGGGAATCAAGGAGAATGTAGATGAAATTTATACGCATGGGTCAGATGCGGACAGAACGATTCAGTTATTTCAATATGTTTTAAAAGATTATCCTGATATATTCTGGTGTGATGGGACGGCAACAGCAACTGCGTATGAGGAGGAAGAGTCCTATACTATATTGCGGCCGGATTATATATATAATAATGAAGAAAAGACTGTTATGAAAGAGGAGATTGAAGATACAGTGTTGGACTGTCTCTCGGGAATATCTGCAGAGGAATCAGAATATCAGAAGATACTGTATGTCTATGAATATATTGTTAATACAGTGGATTATGATCAAGAAGCTTCTGATAATCAGAATATTTACAGTGTTTTTGCGCACCATCGTTCTGTGTGTGCCGGGTATTCCAAGGCGACACAATATCTGTTGGAAAAATTGGGGGTATTCTGTACTTATGTGACTGGAACGACGACAGGGGGGCAGAGTCATGCATGGAACCTGGTGCGTTGTAACGGAGAGTATTATTATGTGGATACGACATGGGGAGATCCAGTGTTTCAGGCAGCGGAGGGTGAAGAAGTGAACCAGCTGCAGAATATTAGTTATGACTATATGTGTTGTGATGATACGGAACTTTTGAAAAATCATACGCCGGATAATGACGTGGAACTTCCATCTTGTACAAGAATGGACTGTAATTACTATGTGATGAATGGAATGTATTATGATTCTTATGATGGGGAAATCATACTTCAAAAGATGAATGATATCATCTCGTCCAAAGGAAATCCAGTGGTGTTGAAATTTAAAGACAGTGGAGTATATGGTCAGGCACATGATGACATTTTTCAAAATATTATTCACAAGGCAGCGCAGAATCTGGCATCCTGGTATGGGCTGACAGAAGTGAAGTATCAATATATGGATGAACCGGAGCTGAATAAGATTACGATTTATTGGCAGTATGAGTAAGATTTAAGAAGAATTAGTGGTTGAAAAATGAATCTATTTGTAGTATAATTTTTACAATTTGTGGAGACGAGGATTGTCGAAGAGTGATAGAATAAAACAAGGCGGTTTTGTGCTTGCACAAACTGCCTTATTTTTTGGAATTATAGCTGTTTCGGAGGGATGTTCGTCCTGCATAAATTAAGGAAGGGAAAAGGTGAATATATGAAAGCATTTCTTATATTGGAAGACGGGACCGTCTTTACCGGAACCAGCATAGGTTCAACAAGAGACATGATTAGCGAGATAGTATTTAATACTTCAATGACAGGTTATCTTGAGGTGTTAACTGACCCTTCTTACGCCGGACAGGCCGTTGTAATGACCTATCCATTAATTGGCAATTATGGAATTACGCCGGATATGGAATCGAAAAAGGCATGGCCGGACGGGTATATCGTAAGAGAATTATCCAGAATGCCAAGTAACTTCCGATGTGAAGGCAGCATTCAAGATTTCCTGAAAGAACAGGATATACCGGGAATCGCGGGAGTTGATACCCGGGCACTGACGAAGATATTGCGTGAAAAAGGTACCATGAATGGAATGATCACTACGAATGAGAATTATGATCTGGAAGAAATCATCCCGAAGTTAAAAGCTTATGTGGTAGGGGACGTAGTATCAAAAGTCACATGTAAGGAAAAATATGTCTTAGAAGGTGATGGACCGAAAGTTGCGCTGATGGATTTTGGCGCGAAGAATAACATTGCCAAGTCTTTAAATAAGCGGGGATGTGAGGTGACAGTATATCCGGCAGACACTTCTGCAGAAGAGATCATAGAATCGCAACCGGATGGAATCATGTTATCGAATGGGCCTGGAGACCCGGCTACCTGCGTATCTATTATCAAAGAAATCAAAAAATTATATGATTCAGAGATTCCAATTTTTGCAATTTGTCTGGGACATCAGTTAATGGCTCTGGCAAATGGTGGGAAAACCTATAAGTTGAAATATGGACATCGTGGTGGCAATCATCCGGTGAAGGATCTAAGTAATAATCGTGTGTATATTTCTTCACAGAACCATGGATATGCAGTAGATGGCTCAAGCCTGGATCCGTCGGTTGCAGAAGAAGCATTTATCAATGTCAATGATGGAACCAACGAAGGACTTTCATATGTTGGGAAGAATATCTTTACCGTACAGTTCCATCCGGAAGCATGCCCTGGTCCTCAGGATTCGGGTTATTTGTTTGACCGGTTTATGGATATGATGAAAGGAGCAAAATAATGCCTAAAAATAAAGATATAAAAAAAGTATTGGTGATTGGCTCCGGTCCTATTATTATTGGACAGGCAGCAGAGTTTGACTATGCAGGTACACAGGCCTGCCGTTCATTAAAAGAGGAAGGCCTGGAAGTTGTTCTTTTGAACTCTAATCCGGCAACGATTATGACAGATAAAGATATTGCAGATCGTGTATACATTGAGCCGTTGACTCCAGAGGTAGTGGAACAATTGATCTTGAAGGAAAAGCCAGATAGTGTGCTTCCGACTCTGGGAGGACAGGCAGGATTGAATCTTGCAATGGAGCTGGAAGAATCAGGCTTTTTAAAGGAGCATGGGGTTCGTCTGATTGGAACAACATCGGAGACTATAAAAAAGGCGGAAGACCGTCTGGAATTTAAGGCTACCATGGAAAAGATTGGGGAGCCTTGTGCAGCATCTCTGGTCGTAGAAGATGTGGAGTCTGGTATTAAATTTGCAGAAGAAATTGGTTATCCGGTCGTTCTGCGTCCGGCCTATACATTGGGAGGAAGCGGCGGCGGTATCGCACACGACAGAACGCAGCTGGTAGAGATTCTGGAAAATGGACTTCGTCTTTCTCGTGTTGGTCAGGTTCTGGTTGAGCGTTGTATCGCCGGATGGAAAGAGATCGAGTATGAGGTGATGCGTGACAGCAATGGTAACTGTATTACTGTATGTAATATGGAAAATATTGATCCGGTCGGCGTTCATACCGGTGACAGTATCGTTGTAGCACCTTCTCAGACGTTGGGAGATAAAGAGTATCAGATGCTTCGTACTTCGGCATTGAATATTATCAGTGAGCTGAATATTACAGGAGGATGTAACGTACAGTATGCATTGCATCCAGAGACATTTGAGTACTGTGTTATCGAGGTGAATCCTCGTGTCAGCCGTTCTTCGGCACTTGCATCTAAGGCAACAGGATATCCGATTGCCAAGGTTGCGGCTAAGATTGCACTTGGTTATACTTTGGATGAGATTAAGAATGCGGTTACGAAGAAGACTTACGCAAGCTTTGAGCCTATGCTTGACTACTGTGTAGTAAAGATTCCAAGACTTCCATTTGATAAATTTATCAGTGCAAAACGTACACTGACGACTCAGATGAAGGCAACCGGAGAGGTCATGAGTATCTGTGATAATTTTGAAGGTGCCCTTATGAAGGCCATCCGTTCTCTGGAGCAGCATGTTGACAGTCTGATGTCTTATGACTTCTCTCATTTATCCAGAGAGGAATTGCTGGAAGAGCTGGAGGTGGTGGATGATCGCCGCATCTGGAAGATTGCAGAGGCGATTCGTCAGGGAATCACCTATGATGAGATTCATGCGATTACCAAGATTGATAAGTGGTTCATTGACAAGATTGCGATTCTGGTTGAAATGGAACAGAAACTGCAGAACAGTACACTTGATGCTGAGACCTTAAGAGAAGCAAAGCGTATGGAGTTCCCAGATAATGTGATTGCAAGACTGACCGGTAATACAGAGCGTCAGATTCACGATATGCGTCATGAATATGGAATTACGGCTTCTTATAAGATGGTTGATACCTGTGCGGCAGAATTTGCGGCTGAGACACCATATTATTATTCCGTATACGGAAGTGAGAATGAAGTAGAAGAGACAACCGGCAAGAAGAAGGTTCTGGTGCTTGGTTCTGGTCCGATCCGTATCGGTCAGGGTATTGAGTTTGACTTCTGCTCTGTACACTGTACGTGGGCATTTGCAAAAGAAGGTTATGAGACGATTATTGTAAATAACAACCCAGAGACGGTTAGTACCGACTTTGATATTGCGGATAAATTGTATTTTGAACCATTGACACCGGAAGATGTGGAAAGTATCGTTGATCTGGAGAAACCAGATGGAGCAGTGGTACAGTTTGGCGGACAGACAGCTATTAAACTGACGGAATCTTTGATGAAGATGGGCGTTCCGATTTTAGGAACATCTGCTGAAAATGTAGACGCTGCAGAAGACCGTGAGTTGTTTGATGAGATTCTTGAAAAATGTGGAATTCCAAGACCGACAGGTGGAACTGTATTTACTGCGGAGGAAGCCAAAGAGGTTGCAAACAGACTGGGCTATCCGGTATTGGTAAGACCTTCTTATGTACTTGGTGGACAAGGAATGCAAATTGCAATTAATGACCACGATATTGATGAATTTATTGGTATTATCAACCGAATCGCCCAAGATCATCCAATTCTGGTAGATAAGTATCTACAGGGCAAAGAGATTGAGGTTGATGCAGTATGTGACGGTGAAGATATCTTGATTCCTGGTATTATGGAGCATATCGAGCGTGCCGGAATCCATTCTGGCGATAGTATCTCCGTATATCCGGCACAGAGCATTTCCGATAAGACAAAGCGTACGATTGAGGATTATACGAAGAAGCTTGCGCAATCACTTCATGTAATTGGATTGATTAATATTCAGTTCATTGTGGTGGGAGAGGATGTCTATGTCATTGAAGTGAATCCCCGTTCCAGCCGTACCGTTCCTTACATTAGTAAGGTGACTGGAATTCCAATCGTACCGTTGGCTACAAAGGTGATTATTGGAAATAAGATCAGAGATCTGGGATATACGCCGGGGCTTCAGCCGGAGGCGGATTATTTTGCAGTAAAGATGCCGGTATTCTCCTTTGAGAAGATCCGCGGTGCAGATATCAGCCTTGGACCAGAGATGAAATCCACCGGTGAGTGTCTTGGCATTGCCAAGACATTTGACGAGGCATTGTATAAGGCATTTCTTGGAGCTGGTATTAAATTGCCGAAGCATAAGAATATGATCATTACAGTGCGTGATGACGACAAAGAAGAAGCTGTGGAAATCGGACGCAGATTTGAAAAGATAGGATATAAGATTTTTGCAACAAAGGGAACGGCGGATGCATTGAAAGAAGCTGGTGTAAGAGCCAATGCAGTTAATAAGATTGAACAGGAATCACCAAATCTTATGGACCTTATCCTTGGACACAAGATAGACCTTGTCATTGATACGCCGCCACAGGGTGCTGATCGCTCCAGAGATGGATTTATCATTCGAAGAAATGCGATTGAGACAGGTGTCAACGTCCTGACGGCTATTGACACAGCGGAGGCGTTGATTACTAGTCTAGAGAATACAGATATCAAAAAATTGACATTAATAGACATTGCGACAATATAATATGGTTGCTTTGAAGAAAAGGAATGTGCAGATATGCATGTTCCTTTTTTTAGTAAAAGCAACTTTTTTGTTGACAGATTATTTTGAATATGATAATATATCTCACGTTGTGTTATGTAACAAATTTGTAATAATTGTAATAAAGTTTAAAGAAATGAATATACTTTATTAAAACAATGTTCATACATTGCAAAATAGGAGGGTATAAATTTATGATAAAAAATAAGAGACTGAGTTCGATGTTCGTGTTTTTGGCAGCATGTTCACTGATGGCAACGGGGTTTACCAGCCAGGCAGCCTCTTTACAGTCTGAGACAAACCATACAACAGGGATAGAGACAGCTGACATACAGACTACAGCGATGCAGACAATATCTGAAGAATTCGTGGCTTCCGCCAGTGAAGTTACAGCAGAGGGTCAGCAAATGGCAGCTGAAGAAACAGCCAGAAGAGAACAAGAAGCAAAAGAACAGGCAGAAAGAGAGGCACAGGCTGCGAAAGAATTGCAGCAGAAGCAAGAACTTCTGGCATCTATCATATTTTGCGAGGCAGGAAATCAGCCATACGAAGGACAAGTGGCGGTAGGAGCTGTTGTTCTAAACCGCGTGAACAGCGGAAGCTATCCCAATAGCATAGAAGAAGTCATCTATCAGCCAGGCCAGTTCGGTCCGGCATCCACAGGATGGCTCAACCAAGTCAGAAATTCCGGCGGTTACACCGCAACAGCCCTACAGGCTGCAGCAGATGCACTGGCAGGAGCCAACCCAGTTGGCGGGTGCCTGTACTTCGACAAAGGCGGATGTGGAACCAAAATCGGAGATCATTACTTTCATTAGTAAAATGTTAAAATGGGGACGTAGTAAAATGCAATTTTACTACGTCCCCATTTTAAAAATGCCCTGTACCCAAATTAAGATTTTATGAATTTTTATGTGAAATATACACAAGAATATTAAAATCCTGTACACTGTTGTTTGATAAGGAGTGAAGACAACGATGTACAGGATTTTAATTATTGAGGATGATATGACGATTGCGCATGCGCTTGCTAATCATTTGGAAAGATGGGATTATGAAACGCGGTGTGCGGAGGATTTTAAGTATGTAACAGAGGTTTTTCTGGAGTATGATCCGCAGTTGGTGCTTTTGGATGTTATGCTTCCGTTTTTTAATGGATTTCACTGGTGCCAGGAGATTCGAAAGATATCGAAGGTGCCGATTATTTTTCTGTCTTCAGCCAATGACAATATGAACATTGTGATGGCTATGAATATGGGTGGAGATGAGTATATTGAGAAGCCGTTTGATCTGAATGTAGTGACGGCGAAGGTTCAGGCTATCTTGCGAAGGGCGTATTCTTTCCAGGGTTCGGTCAATGTGATGGAATATCGTGGGGCGGTATTGCATTTGAACGATGCGGTGATCAGTTATCGGAATCGGGAATTAGAATTGACAAAAAATGAATTTCGCATTTTGCAGATGCTGCTGGAGAATCGGGGAAAGATCGTCTCGCGAGATGATCTGATTACGAGACTCTGGGAGAGCGATGAGTTTATCGATGACAATACTTTGACGGTCAATATTGCCAGGCTTCGGAAGAAATTAGAGCTGGATGATATGATCCGCACAAAAAAAGGGATAGGATATATGGTGGAGCAATGAGGATAGTGATGTCATTTTTGCGAGAGCGGACCAGAGAGATATGCTTGTATATGGGGCTGGTCGGAATATTTATTGTAATGTTATTCTTATATAATGTTCCGTTGGATGCGGTTCAATATATTGTGTTATTGATGATTTTGTGGGGAGTTTTCTGTGGAGCAATCGGATTTTTCCGATATCGGAGGCGTCATGAGGCACTTTTAAAGGTGGAAAGGAGTCACGGAAAATGTCTGGATGATCTGCCACAGCCGGAAGGTATGCTGGAAGATGATTATCAGAGAATTGTACGACTTTCTGATAATCTGATCAGAGATATGGAATCGACAGCTCGTATTTCCAAGCGGGAGATGGAAGATTATTATGGAATGTGGATACATCAGATCAAGACACCGATTGCGGCAATGCATGTCTTACTGCAATCCTATGAAAATGGAGATGTAGTTGATCAGATTCTGACTAAAAATATAAAAATGGAACTTTTCAAGATTGAACAGTATGTAGAGATGGTCCTTACTTATCTTAGAGTAGAGGATATGTCGTCGGATTTGTCTCTGAAAACATATGATTTGGATGATATCGTGAAACATGCAGTCCGTAAATATTCACAGCCATTTATTTTGAAAAAGATTAAGTTAAATTATACTACAATAGATATTCAAGTTCTTACAGATGAAAAATGGCTTCTCTTTGTTATTGAACAGATTCTGTCAAATGCATTGAAATATACCAAAAGTATGGGGAGTATTGCCATTTATATGGAAGAGACAAAGCAAGGAAAGTGCCTTGTGATAGAAGATACTGGAATTGGTATTCAGCCAGAAGATTTGCCGCGTGTGTTTGAAAAGGGATTTACAGGATATAATGGCAGGACAGATAAAAAGTCTACTGGGATTGGTCTGTACCTGTGTAAAGTGGTTATGGACAGGCTTCGGCACAGCATATGGATCGAATCAGAGGTTGACCAGGGAACCAAGGTGTTTCTATGCCTTTCCAGAGATGAAGGCTACTTCGAATAGAATCCATTCTTACAAAGATGTAAGTTTATACAGGGAAAATGTAATTCAATTCGATGGAAGGACATTTTCCCGTTTTTTATAATAAGATTTGTAGAGAACAAAGAAAGGATGGATAGATTATGGCACTGTTGGAAGTGAAAAATGTAAAGAAAATATATACGACTCGTTTTGGGGGCAATCAGGTGGAGGCACTTAAGAATGTGAATTTTTCTGTGGAACCAAGAGAGTATGTTGCAATCATGGGAGAATCAGGATCGGGAAAGACGACTCTTTTGAATATTCTTGCGGCACTGGATAAGCCTTCCAGAGGAAAAGTATATTTGAAAGGCAGAGATCTTGGAAGTCTTAGAGAGAAAGAAATTGCAACATTCAGACGTCAAAATCTGGGGTTCGTGTTTCAGGACTTTCATCTTCTGGATACGTTTCCTCTCAAAGATAATATCTTTTTGCCTCTGGTACTTTCTGGCAAAAAGTACGAAGAGATGGAAAAGCGATTAAGGCCGATTGCAGAAAAACTTGGTATTCAGGGAATATTGGACAAATATCCTTATGAAGTGTCTGGCGGACAGAAGCAAAGGGCAGCGGTAGCAAGAGCGCTGATTACCAGGCCGCAGTTGATTCTGGCAGATGAGCCTACAGGAGCGTTGGATTCCAGGGCAGCAGATGATCTGATGAATCTTTTTACGACCATTCATCAGGACGGACAGACAATCGTAATGGTCACTCATAGTGTGAAGGCGGCAAGCAACGCAAAACGGGTGTTGTTCATCAAAGATGGCGAAGTGTTCCATCAGCTGTATCGCGGCAGTCTTACCAATGAGGAAATGTATCAAAAGATCTCAGATACACTGACCGTGTTAACAACGGGAGGTGAGAGGCATGAGTAGCTCCATTTATTCCAGGCTGGCTGTGACAAATATTAAAAATAACCGAAAGACCTATGTTCCGTATATCCTGACGGCTATTCTGACGGTTATGATGTACTATATTATGGATGCTCTTTCCAAAAACCCGGAAATTGGAGATGGAAGTCTGAAATCAGTATTGGATTGTGCAGTTTGGGTTATTATAATTTTTACAATTATTTTTCTGTTCTATACAAATAGTTTCCTGATCAAGAGACGGAAAAAAGAAATCGGCGTGTACAATATACTGGGCATGGGAAAGCCCCATATAGCAAGGATGCTTACAATTGAAACGATGATTACAGCAGTGTTCAGCATTGGCGCAGGGATGATCTGTGGAATTATTTTCAGCAAATTGATGTATCTGATTTTTTTGAAAATCCTGCACTACGACATTGGAATGAAATTCAATTTATCAGTAGATTCACTTCGCAATACATTAATCCTCTTTGTCGGAATATTTTTGCTGACATTGGGATATAACCTGCTTCAGATTAAACTGTCGAATCCAATAGAACTGCTTCTTGGAAGTGAGCAGGGTGAAAAAGAGCCAAAGACAAAATTACTATTGACAATATTTGGCGTGATATCACTTGGAATTGGATATTATATTGCTATTATAACAAAAGAACCATTGACGGCTCTCACTAATTTTTTTGCAGCGGTTGTATGCGTAATCTTAGGAACATACGCATTGTTTGTGGCAGGCAGCATTGCATTACTTAAAATGCTTCGCAAAAATAAAAAATTTTATTATCAGACCAGACATTTTACGGCAGTATCCGGCATGATTTACCGTATGAAACAGAATGCAGTCGGACTGGCCAATATCTGTATCCTCAGTACGATGGTTCTGGTCATGATATCAACCACAGTATCTCTGTATGCAGGAATGGATGATATCTTACATATACGATTCCCGAAAGAATGTAAAGTGAGTATCGAGACTGCCAATCCTGAAAATGAGCATATGGCAGATCAGATTATTGAAGAAGAAACCAAAAAAGCAGACGTTAGCCTGGAAAATATTCTTCAATATCATAATGAAGAATTAATGGCATCAAGATCAGACGATGAATTTCAGTTGAGAGAATTTGGAAATTATGCGGTTGCTAATACTTGCGAAATAAATCTGATTCCGCTGGAAGACTTCAATCAGATGGAAAATCAAAAGAGGAGTCTCATGAAAGATGAAGTCCTTGTATACAATGTAAAAGGAATATATGGGAAAGATACGATTAAAATTGGTGACAAAGAGTATCATGTAGCAGAAGAACTGGAACACATGAAAGTAGAACCAAAAAACCAGTCCGGGATATATGAAACCTATTATGTGATATTCCCAGATATAGATCAGATTCAGGATGTGCTAAATCATGTATATCAGGATAGTACAATGGATGCAGACTGGATTGCCAAGAAAAGCAGCATTTCTTACGATATATCATTTGACCTGAAGGGGAAAAAACAAAATTGCAAAGATGCAATGAATGTTATCAAGAGCCGGATTGAAAATGAAATTCCGAATGCATCCTGTGAAAGCCGTGAATTAAGCCGCAAAAGCTTTTACGGTTTATACGGCGGACTGTTTTTTATCGGAGTCTATCTTGGAATCATGTTTCTGATGGCAACCGTACTTATCATCTATTACAAACAGATTTCCGAAGGATACGATGACCGCAAACGTTATCAGATTATGCAAAATGTAGGAATGAGTAAAGCAGAAGTCAAACGTTCTATCCGAAGTCAGGTACTTATCGTATTCTTTCTTCCACTGGTAATGGCAGTTATACACATCACTGTAGCGTTTGGTGTGATTACAAAATTACTGGCAGTATTAAACCTCGTCAATGTCGAATTATTCCGACATTGCACAGTCGCTACCGTTGCAGTATTCGCTGCATTCTATGCAGGAGTATTCACGATTACTACCAGAGAATACTACAAAATTGTTAAATAGATGTTGTTGACACATCCCTTTCTTAGGTTGTATTGTGTATATAGAACATATCATCAATGAACTAGGATGATAGCGATAAGGAGGAGCATGTAGTATGACAAAAGCCGGAGAAAGAGAATTAGTAAAAGTAGAGCATGTGAATGGAGGAGCAGGGTTCATCACAAGAGAGCAGTTGGTTTCTTCTGAGGAAGTCGGAGAAGCTTGTAGGATGTATGCGAAGATATCGGTTCTTCCGAACTGTGAGATTGGATATCATGAGCATCATGGAGAGACGGAATCGTATTTTATATTGTCTGGACATGGAATGTATGATGATAATGGTAAAGCGTATCCAGCTGAACCGGGGGACTTATTCCTGTGTAAAGACGGAGATGGACATGGGCTGAAGAATACTGGAACAGAAGAACTTACATTTATGGCATTGATACTTAAAAAATAATATGGGTAGTTTTCATAGACTAAGTGAAAGGGAGTAAGTTGTCGGAGGACTTACTCCCTTCAAAAGTTAAATATATAATTATAGATTTCGGAAAATATCCATAAGCCGGTCATTGTCTTTTGGCATCATGATACAAAATCGCACATATTCTCCCTCAAGACTTTCAAAAGAGGAACAATCACGGATCATCATACGTTCGCGGATTGCGGCTTCAAATACATCAAATGAAGTAATACCTGTTTTAAGAATTCGAATCAGGATAAAGTTCGCATAGGGATTATAGATTTTTAATGTGCCTTGGGCTTCTAGCTTTTTCAACTCTGTGTAGAGTCTGGTACGTTCAGAGTCAATCAGCTGATAGGTAGCATGGATGTATTCTTTGTCATTTAACATAAGTTCGCCTGCAAAAGCGCCGATACTGTTCAGACTCCATGGATTTTGATGGGTAATCAGAGCCTGAAGAAATGCTTCGTTACTTGTAAGCCCATAACCAAAACGCAGCCCTGGAGCGGCGAAGAATTTGGAGACACCACGGATGACCATGAAGTTGTCGTATTTTGGAACAAGAGGGATAGAACTGATTTCGGTTCCTTCAGGGGCAAATTCCACGTAAGTCTCGTCGATCATGACGAAAATATCGAGCTCTTTGCAGCAGTGGATGATCTGTTCCATATCATTTATGCTGATAGCAGAAGAAGTAGGATTGTTTGGATTACAGATGATTACAAGATCGATTTCTTTTGTTAAATTATTTAAAAAATCTGAAATATTTAGACAAAAGTTATCCTCTTCCTTTAGATGATAGTATTCCAGAGTTCCACCGACCAGGGAAAGTTCTCGTGCGTATTCTGAATAGGTAGGTCCGAGTACAAGGGCTTTTCGAGGAGCACGCTGACTGATCAGAAGGGAGATTAGTTCGGTAGAACCATTCCCGACTACAATATGCCGTGGATCTGCATTACAGTAGGAACCTATGTTTTTTTTGAGACTGGTGTAATTTCGGTCTGGATAGCTGCTGATGATGTCCAGATTACCGGCCAGTTTCTTTTTTACTGTCTCTGATAATCCAAGTGGATTGACATTTGCGCCGAATTTAACGATTCCTTCGGCGGAAATGTGGTAATATTCTGCAATCTTTTCTAAATCACTTCCGTGAAATTCTGGTTTCTTTTCCATATCTATGCATCCTATTCTATAATAATTTCATGATTTTGTGTTTCTGGCATTGCCTTTACTTATCAATCAATGCTATAATTTATTATAGTATGTTTTTAGAAAAATGCAACGAAAGAAGCAGGTGTCAGACTTGAAAAATAAAATCCAGAAATTTTCCAAAGGAGACTTTCAGCTCAAACAACCTGATGTCATATTTGATGAAACAAATCTGGTTCTCATTATAGGAGAAGGGGAAGTATATCGGGGGAGTTTTACAATTAAGGCGAATAGTGAGGGAACAATACGGGGGTTGGTCTACCCGTCTTCTTTTCGCGTTCATTTTAAAGACCAGGGATTCGAGGGGAATCCTGCAAAAATAGAATTTACTTATGATGGAAGAGGATTGCGTCCCGGACATGTAGAAGAAGGAAAATTCACAGTTGTGTGCAGCGGCGGAGAGTATGAACTGTCATTTACTGCAATTATTGAGAAGCCTTATGTGATGACGTCTTATGGTAAAGTGCAGAGTACGGATGATTTTCGCAAGCTTGCCATTAAGGATTTTTCTGAGGCGGGAAGATTATTCCGTTCCAAAGAATTCTATGAGATATTAAAATATGAAAATGAGAGAACATTTTATCTTTATGATAATATGCGGAAATGGTCACTTGGTGAACAGGCGATGGAAGAATTCCTGGTAGGAATAAAACAGAAAGAGTGTATCTTTCTGACTTTGCCGGGAGAAGGTATGTTGTTTGAGGATATTTCGGAACCTACCAAGGGAACTTTGACGCTGATGAAGAATACCTGGGGATATATGCCGATTCATATTGAGACTGAAGGTGGGTTTATTCGAGTATCCCGGCCGGAAATCAGCACCGAAGATTTTGTGGGGAATGCGCATGAGATTGAATATGTAGTCCGTCCGGAGCGTTTGCATGCTGGACGTAATTATGGTGCGCTTAAGTTTGTTACACCTTATGAGACCTTGAAATATGAGATTGAAGTTCTGCAGAATCAGGAATATCATGAAAATCACAGAGTACCGGAACTTCTGCTTGCGCAGATATTGAAAGAATATGTTGGGTATATTGGCGGAAGGATTAAGCTGGAAAATTGGATCGACAGTGCAGTTGAGAAGATGACTGCACTTCGAAAGTTAGAGCCGCAGAGTGAACTCTATCAGTTGATGCAGGCTCAGATTTATCTTGCGGGTAATAAAGTAGAAGAAGCAAAATGGATTCTTGAAAATTATAATTATAATAGATTTGCAATCGGAAAGGATCCTGTGACAAATTGTTATTATCTTTATCTGACAGCGCTTGTCAGAGGTAAGGGGAATCATGTAGAGCGTGTACTTGATGAGATTGGCAAGACTTATATGCGTCATCAAGATTCATGGGTCCTTCTGAGCATGTTGTTAGATCTTGATCCTAGATATAAGAATGCATATAAAAGAATTGAAGTATTAGAGCAACAGTTCGAATACGGAATACACGGTGTATTATTCTATCTGGAAGCATATTTGTGCTATCAGGAGAAGCCGACACTGTTGAAAAAACTTGGAACATTTGAGATGCAGGTTCTGAACTTTGCATCCAAATACCGTTTAATGACGAAGGAATTAGCATTGTACGTGTCGAATTTTGCCAGTCAGCAGAAGAACTACAGTGATTCTATGTTCCGGATTTTGGAGCGTATATATAAGATGTACAATGAGCCAATGATTCTGAATACTATCTGTACCCTTCTGATTAAAGGAAATAAGACACAGAAGCGTTATTTTGTGTGGTATCAGCGTGCAGTTGATGCGGAATTAAAGATCGCGCAGTTGTACGAGTATTATATGATGACTCTTGATGAAGACAATGCCAGAGGACCACTTCCAAAGACAATTCTATTGTATTTTATGCATGGGAATTCGCTGAATTATAAAAAGGCAGCTTTTCTTTATGCCAATCTGATAACCTATGAAGAAACGGCTGGAGATTTATACTTGAATTATAGGGAACAGATGGTGGCGTTTACATGGGATCAATTGATGAAGCGCCATATTACAGAGTCTCTTCGAATATTATATAAGAGATTCTGCCAGGAAGAAGAGATGACGGCAGAACTGATGGAAGCCATGCGGGACATCTGTTATTCTTATGAGATCAAGACGAAAGTTCCAAACATGAATTGTGTTCTTGTAATTGAGAAAGATGGAGCAATCCGGCAGAGAGTTCCATACGATGAAGATGGTGCAATTATTTTCCTGTATGATAAAGAATCAAGGATTGTATGGGAATCTGTAGAAGGACGTCATTATACGGATTCTATTGCATATGAGACAAGACGGCTCTTTTATGAACCGCGTTTCCTTGATATGTGTCGTAAGTATGCAGCATCAACGGGAATCTGGAAGCAGGAAAATGAAAAGGAAGAGCCGACGTTTGAAAAAATAAAAGTTAAAGGAATCAATGCATTTGATGAAAAAGACGTATTTCGCATGTGCAGTAAACGGATTCGTGAGGATAATTATGAAGAAGATGAGTTCTTAAATTATCTTTGTATTGAATTGTTCAAAAGACAGCAGTATGATAAGGTGACTCTGATGTATCTTGCGAATTATTACTGCGGTGCGACCAGAGATATGAAAAAACTCTGGAAAGTATTACGGGAATATGGAATCCCTGCATTCAAAGTCGGAGAGCGTATAATTACCCAGATGCTATTTTCTGAAAATCTGTTTCAGGAAGAAGAGATATTTGAAGATTACTATATGTCTGATAATGTCTATTTTCGTTTGAAACAGGCGTATCTGGCCTATGTATCCAGAGAATATGTGGTATATGGACGAAGTTTGAAATCCTGTGTATTTGATATGATTGCAAATGAATGTGATAAAAAAGAAGAATTACCGGATATCTGTAAAGTTGCGCTTTTAAAGTATTATTCCGGACGAGATTATACTGCAGCTTTGGAAGTAATCCTTCATCAAGTATTGAGAGAGATGTGCGAGAAACAGATTGTTTTCCCGTTTTATCTGCAATATAAGAAAGAATGGCTTAGAGAAGTACAATTGTATGATAAGACAATGATTTCTTATCAGTCAGCGCCAGGAAGCAGAGTTACTTTGTATTACAAAGTAAAACAAGGGAACCGTGATGGATTGGGGTATCAAAGTGAAGCCATGATGCCGGTATATGAGAATTTGTATGTAAAACAATTTGTCCTGTACGACGATGAATCCGTGAGTTATTATTTCGCGGAAAGCAGGGAAAAAGAGGATATCACTACAGAGAAATCTGTGTTGAAAAATGAGAATCAAATTGCAGGCTCTGGAAAATATGGAAAGTTAAATGATATGACTAAGATGGCGCCTGCATCGCGCAGAAAAGCGATGATAGAGTACCAGGAAGAAGAAATTATGGCAGAACATTTATTTAAGATTTATTAGGAGAGAGGAGGATATGATAATGAAAAAAGGCAGTATTCTGGGCTATGATCTAAATGAAAAGAATTGCCAGATCAGTTATTACGACGAGAACAAAGAAGAACCTGAGACACTGGAAGTTTCCGTAGATAATTATCAGATTCCTCTGGTATTAGGATATTATAAAGAACATTGGGTTTATGGAAAAGAGGCGAAGAGGCTTGCGGCAATCAATGAGGGATGTACGATAACCGATCTTTATAATAAGGCGGTACATCGAGAAAAAGTAAGAGTTGGTGCACGTAATCACGATGCAGTATGGCTCCTCGCCAAGTTTGTTAGTCTGACACTGGAAGAATTTGAAGATATCAAATTTATAACGTTTACAGTTCCGTTTACGAATATTGATATGTCAAAAATGATGAAAGGAATTGGTCAGCATCTTGGCGTTCCGAAAGAAAAAGTATGTGTTCAGGATTATAAAGAGAGTTTTTGTCATTATATGTTTTATCAACCAAAAGAGTTGTGGCAGTATGAATCAGCATTATTCTATTGTGATGCGCATGAGATACGGGCTTATATGCTGCGGAAACTGAATGCAATCAGTGGCAGAGGAAAAGATATGTTCGTGACAGTTGATGAAGTGGCAAATGCGCGTATGAAGGAGCTGGAAGCAATCTATCCGGTACTAAATGTTGATAAAGCAAAAGATGCGGATGAGCGATTTAAGACATTTATTCAGAGCGTATTTGAGAAAAAGGTAGTATCTTCCGTATATTTGACGGGAGAGGGATTTGAGAATAATTGGTATCCGAATTCTTTGAAAGTACTTTGTAATGGAAGGAGAGCTTTCCTAGGCAATAATTTGTACAGTAAAGGAGCGTGCTATACATCAATCCGAAAATGTCTTGATTATGATGAGGGACCGGTCTATCTGGATGAAACCAAGATGACGGAGCAGATATGTCTGCGTATGCGGGTGAATGGTCAGGAAGGCTGGTATCCAATTGTCTCATGGGGAACCCATTGGTATGAAGCAGATGGACAATGGGATGTGATCCTGGAAGATACCTCAGATATCGAAATTCACGTAGAGACATTGGCAGGAGAAGAACTTCAGGTTGAAACGGTTTCGCTGGAAGGTCTCCCTGAAAGAAGAGATTATTCTCTGAGAATTCAGATTGAAGCAATGTTTATGGATGAACGTACCTGTAAGCTCACATTTAAAGATGTCGGATTTGGAGAATTTTTCCTGTCGTCCGGTTTTCAGGTAGAGAAGATATTACATTTAGGAGGAATCAATGGGCAGTTTAATTCTATGTCATAGAAAAAAAGCAAAACAACCATACGAGATATCCAGAGTTCATATGAGAATCTATACGATAGAGGAACTGTGCTATTATATATGCAACAATCTGTATCTGATTGATTATACGATTATAAACAGACAGCTTTGTAATTGGATTGACACTGAATTAGATATGAAAGAGCTGGCTGATAAGCTGCGCGAAGAATTGAGGCAGAACTGTTCGATGGAGCAATTTGTGTTGACAATTTTGAGAGAATCAACGATTTATGCAGCGGCGGATATTAATAAGATCCAGAGTTTGTTAGAACATCTTCAGAACCAGAAAGATGTAGAACGAACAAAGTATAAAGCAGACAGTTTGCAAAATAGTGGAGAATATGAAACTGCGATACTGGTATATCAGTCTATCATCAATCAGGAGTGGGATGATTCTGTGCCCAAGATGTTTTATGGTAAGGTGTATGCATGTCTGGGAGCGGCTTATGGACATCTGTTTTTATATGAGGAAGCTGCCAGGATGTATCAGGAAGCCTATCGAATATGCGAGGAATCAGATCTGTTGAAGGCATATCTTTATTGCTGTTATCGTTTTATGCCGGAAGATCAATATGTGAAAATGTTATCAGGAAATCCTATTTACCTGAGTGTGAATTCTCTTTTGAGAGACGAGATGAAAGAAGTGCAAAAGGAAATTGATATAGATATGCCGGAAGAACAGCTGGTACAGTGGAAAAAGGAATATCGCAGAACGGATAAGAAAACAGTATAAAATTAACAGGCACCTGAAAAAGGTGCCTGTTGTGTTATCCTTGTGTAAATCGAGACAGGAATTGTTTTGTACGTTCTTCTTTAGGGTGTTCGAATACTTCGTAAGGATCTCCCTGTTCGAGAATGTATCCATCGTCCATGAAAATCACCTGATTGGCAACATCTCTTGCAAATGCCATTTCATGTGTGACAATAATCATTGTAGTGTTCTTGTCTGCAAGTTCTTTGATTACTTTCAATACCTCTCCGGTAAGCTCTGGATCCAGTGCGGAAGTTGGTTCATCAAAGCAGAGAATATCAGGCTGAAGTGCTAATGCGCGGGCAATTGCGACACGCTGGCATTGTCCTCCGGACAATTGATGAGGATAATTATCCATACGATTTTCCAGACCCATTTGAATGAGAAGGTTTTCGGCCTGTGATTTGATCTCTTCGTGGATTTCCTTTTTCTTTGCTTTGTAATCAGGCTGCTCTTTGGCTAATAATTCTTTGGCCAGCATAACATTTTCCAGAGCAGTGTACTGTGGAAAGAGATTGAATGACTGAAAAACAAGACCAAAATGAAGCCGTTTTTTTCGAATTGCGGTTTCTTTTTGTGTAGATGGATCCGCATAGTCAAATAATGTTTCTCCATTTACACGGATAATACCTTTGTCTGGTTGTTCTAAAAAGTTCAGACAACGCAGAAGAGTGGTCTTACCGCTGCCGGATGAACCAATGATGGATACGACTTGCCCCTTTTCCAGAGAAAAACTGATGTCCTTCAATACTTCTGTGTTATTAAAAGATTTGCAAATATGTTCAACTTCTAAAATAGCCATTGTATGACCTCCCTTTTATCTAAAATAGTCCAGTTTCTTTTCCAGACGCCCAAGCAAAACAGTAAGAACGCCGTTGAAAATCAGATAGTAGACAGCTGTGAAGAACAATGGCCAAATAACACCAGAAATTCCTTGTGAGCCTTTCATAAAGGCCTGGCCAGCCCAGATGATCTCTTGCAATGCAATGATTCGGGCCAGTGAAGTGTCTTTTACCAAAGTAATGATTTCATTGGACATTGGCGGAACAATATGTTTGATCATCTGTAATAACTTTACTTTGAAGAAAATCTGAGTTTTAGTCATTCCAAGTACAAGACCGGCTTCTTCCTGGCCTACAGGAACACCTTGTATACCGCCGCGATATATTTCGGAAAAATAACAAGCATAGTTTATAATGAAAGAAACGGATGCAGCGAGAAAACGGCCGGTTTCACCACTGCCCCAGATTGGATTGTGTAATACAAGTCCAGGAAAATAATATATTATAAGCAACTGAATCATAAGTGGAGTACCACGTACGATCCAGACAATCAACTTTGTAAGATAACTCAAAGGTTTAAAATGGGACATAGAGCCAAAAGAAATAATCAGACCCAGAGGAAATGCCCCGATCAATGTTACAAAGAAAAGTTTTAAAGTTTGTAAAAAGCCGATGTTTAGTGAGTTGATGACAACCGGCATCTGTTCCATTATATGTTCCATAGGATTATCCTGCTTTCTCTTTATGTAATGATTCTAGTGAAAAATAGAGAGCGGGGAAAACCGCCCTCTATGAATATACATTACATTATTATTTTGATTATTGTTCAAGAATGGCATCCTTTACACCATATTTCTCAGCACATTCCATCATGCTGCCATCTGCATAGCTGGAAGCGAAGAATTCATTCAGTGCTTCTGCCAGATCAGATCCTTTACGGAAACCAACACCGTATTCTTCACTGTTCAGTTCTACTGTATGAGTTAAGGATTCGTAACTTGTTCCTTCTCCGATCATAGCAGCTGCCATAAGTAAATCGATAACAGCAGCATCAGATGTTCCTGCAGATACTTCCATCAGAGCATCTGCCTGAGATGCAACTGCTGTATACTCAAGATTCAAAGCACTAACTTCTTCTTCACCGGCACTTCCTGTTTCAACTGCGAAAGCGAGATCAGCAAGACTGTCGGTATCCTGATATTGATCTGCCTTATCAGAAGGAACTACAACAACCTGTGCGTTTTTGCAGTATGCATTGGAGCATTCCATTGCACTTGTAACTTCGTCTGTTAATGTCATACCGTTCCATACGCAGTCAATGGTCTTGCCATCAAGCTCCATAATCTTGTTATCCCAGTCGATTTCAACAAATTCAACATCAACTCCAAGGCTGTCTGCAAATGCTTTTGCCATGTCAGCGTCAAAACCAACCCATTCATCGCTGCCTTCTTCTTTGTAATCCATTGGTTCAAAATTTGTAATACCTACGACCAATGTTCCCTTTTCTTTTACGTAATCAGAATCGCTTTGGCTTTCTGTTGACTCCTTGCTGTCTTCTTTAGAATCAGAAGAACCACAAGCTGCCAAGGACAGAACCATGATTAATGATAACGTGAATGCAATAAATTTTTTCATAGTACATCTCCTCAATATTATTGTTAAATTATATTTCTTTTACGTTACAATATTATCAAGTTAGCAGACTAAAGTCAACAGGATTTTTAAAGAAGAGAGATTGCTTTTCTGAACACCTTGTATTATACTGGTATTGCATGTCAAGTGCATTGATACAGTACTTTGTATGATTTGGGTATAAAAAAAGAATAAGTAAGGAGCTTACATTCATGGATAACTTTGAAAAAGTTACGACAGGTATGGGAGAGGAATGTGGAGTTTTTGGAGCCTATGATATGGACGGAAGCGATGTTGCTTCTGATGTATACTATGGGCTTTTTGCGTTGCAGCACAGAGGACAGGAAAGCTGTGGTATTGCTGTGACGGATACTTATGGGGAAAGAAAAGTACATTTTAAAAAAGGACTTGGTCTGGTAAATGATGTTTTTGATGCCGAATCATTGGAAGCATTACATGGTAATCTTGGGGTTGGTCATGTCCGCTATTCAACAGCTGGAGGTACAAGGGCAGAGAATGCTATGCCGCTGGTTTTGAATTATGTAAAAGGAACTTTGGTGATTGCACATAATGGTAATTTGACGAATGCAGTGGAACTTCGGCATGAATTGGAATATACGGGGGCTATTTTCCAGACAACCATTGATTCTGAAGTGATTGCATATCATATTGCAAGAGAACGTCTGAAGACGAAGAATGCCGAAGATGCAGTAAAAAAGGCCATGAAAAAAATAGAAGGTGCTTATGCATTGGTAGTAAGTTCTCCGAGAAAGATGATTGGTGCAAGAGATCCATATGGTTTCAAACCTCTTTGTATCGGAAAAAGAGATAATACTTATTTTTTGGCTTCTGAAAGTTGCGCGATTGCGGCAGTTGGGGCCGAATTTGTCAGAGATGTGGAACCGGGTGAAATCGTAAGCATTACGAAAAAAGGAATCAAATCCGACATGTCGATGGCAATTCATCCTGCGAAACAGGCAAGATGTATCTTTGAATATATTTATTTTGCCAGAACAGATAGCTGTATGGATGGCGTAAATGTTTATCATTCGAGAATTGTTGCGGGAAAAGCATTGGCAGAGTCTTATCCTGTGGATGCGGATCTGGTAGTTGGTGTGCCAGATTCTGGTCTGGTAGCTGCAAAAGGATATTCGGAACAGTCTGGAATTCCCTACGGAATGGCATTTCATAAAAACAGTTATGTCGGCAGGACTTTTATTAAACCAAAACAAAGTGAGAGAGTCAGCAGTGTCAAAATCAAGCTGAATGTTATCGAAGAAGTAGTCAAGGGGAAAAGAATTGTTATGGTAGATGATTCTATTGTAAGAGGAACTACCAGTGCCAATATTATTAAAATGTTGAAGAAAGCAGGGGCGAAAGAAGTTCATGTCAGGATCAGTTCGCCGCCATTCTTGTATCCTTGCTATTTTGGTACCGATGTACCATCTAATGAACAGCTGATTGCCCATTCACATACGACAGAACAGATTCGTGAGATGATAGGGGCGGATTCACTGGGATATATGGAGATTGACAAATTAAAGGATATGGTAGGGAATCTGAGCTATTGTGATGCTTGTTTTACCGGCAAATATCCAGTAAAAGTACCGGGGAAAGATGTTTCCCTGGCATTTGAGTAGTAGATCTGTAACAAGGAAAAAGAAAAGGAGAATCAGATTATGAGTAATGACAGATATCAAAGCCCGCTTTCTGAGCGTTATGCTAGTAAGGAGATGCAATACATCTTTTCGCCAGATAAAAAGTTCAGAACATGGAGACGACTTTGGATCGCTCTTGCAGAAACAGAAAAGGAATTGGGACTGCCAATTACAGAAGAACAGATTGAAGAATTAAAAGCTCATGCAGATGATATCAACTATGATGTAGCAAAAGAAAGAGAGAAAATTGTGCGTCATGATGTTATGTCGCATGTATATGCGTATGGACAGCAGTGTCCTAAAGCAAAGGGGATCATTCATTTGGGTGCTACTTCTTGTTATGTTGGCGATAATACAGATGTCATTTTAATGTCTGATGCTTTGGAATTGGTGAGAACAAAGCTGATTAATGTAATAGCAGAACTTGCGAAATTTGCTGATGAATATAAGAACCTTCCGACTCTGGCATTTACACATTTTCAGCCGGCTCAGCCGACAACTGTTGGAAAACGTGCAACACTTTGGATGCAAGAGTTTATGATGGATCTTGAAGATTTGGAATATGTAAAAGGAAGTCTTAAATTACTGGGCTCTAAAGGAACCACTGGAACACAGGCAAGTTTCTTGGAATTGTTTGATGGCGACCAGGAGACGATTGATAAAATTGATCCGATGATCGCAGAGAAGATGGGATTTAAAGCGTGCTACCCAGTATCCGGACAAACATATTCTCGTAAGGTAGATACCAGAGTATTAAACGTTCTTGCAGGCATTGCGGCAAGTGCACACAAGTTCTCGAATGATATCCGACTTCTTCAGCATTTGAAAGAAGTGGAAGAACCATTTGAGAAGACACAGATAGGATCTTCTGCAATGGCATATAAGAGAAATCCAATGAGAAGTGAAAGAATTGCTTCGCTTTCGAGATATGTTATGATTGATGCACTGAATCCGGCTGTCACTTCCGCAACACAGTGGTTTGAAAGAACTCTGGATGATTCTGCTAATAAGCGTCTCAGCGTACCGGAAGGTTTTCTTGCAATTGATGGTATTCTTGATCTGTGCCTGAATGTAGTAGATGGTTTGGTGGTATATCCAAAGGTGATTGAGAAACGACTTATGTCTGAACTCCCGTTTATGGCAACAGAGAATATTATGATGGATGCTGTGAAAGCTGGTGGCGACAGACAGGAACTTCATGAAAGAATTCGTGAGTTGTCAATGGAAGCAGGCCGTAATGTGAAAGAAAAAGGGCTGGATAATAATCTTCTCGAACTGATTGCGGCTGATCCGGCATTCAATCTGACATTGGATGAGCTGAAGAAAACAATGGATCCGGCAAAATATACAGGTCGTGCATCTGTGCAGGTAGAAGCGTTCCTTGAAAATGTTGTGAAACCGGTTCTGGATGCCAATGAGGATGTCCTTGGTATGACTGCGGAAATCAATGTTTAATATTACCAAAAAATAAAAAATCAAGTGTTTTTTTGAAAAATCTTAAATGGCGTAAACGGCGTGTTTACGCCGTTTTTTTGTTGGGTAATGACTGACGAAAGTCATAAAATGGCAAAAGTGACGAAAATTCTTCAAAATTCTCTGCAATTATTGAAGAAAAAAGAGGTGAGTGATATTATAGACACATCGAATAATGTTATTCAAAATATCAATACAATGAAGGGGGTCATGTTGTGGAGGCAGCATTAAATAACATTTTTTCAACTATTGGCAGTTATCTTTCAAACTACATTCTGATCGTAGCACTTTTGGGTGGCGGTATCTGGTTTACTGTGAAGCTCGGATTCATTCAGATAAAGGGCTTCGGCGAGGGAATGAGAAGAACATTTGGTGGACTTTTCGGTAAAAAAGGTGAGGCAGGAAATGATGGTATGTCTTCTTTCCAGGCACTGGCTACAGCCATTGCGGCTCAGGTAGGTACTGGTAATATCGCCGGTGCGGCAACGGCGCTTGCAGTCGGTGGACCGGGAGCAATCTTCTGGATGTGGATTGCAGCATTCCTTGGAATGGCAACAATCTATGCAGAGGCAGTTATGGCACAGAAATATAAGAAGATTGGTGATGACGGAGTTGTGACAGGTGGTCCTGTTTACTATATTCGTGCAGCATTTCAAGGACCATTTGGCAAGTTCCTTGCAGGTGCATTTGCAATCCTGATTGTGCTTGCGCTTGGTTTCATGGGTAATGCTGTGCAGTCCAATTCTATTGCGGCAGCATGGAATACAGCATTTGGAATCCCAAAATGGGTTATGGGTGCTATTCTTGCAGTTGTAGCTCTGTTTGTGTTTGTTGGAGGCATGGGACGTATTGCTAAGATTACTGAGATGATTGTTCCGGCTATGGCAGCACTTTATATTATAGGTTCATTGATTGTCATTATCTATAATTTTAAAGAGATTCCTTATGCGTTCAAATCTATTATTGTAGGTGCGTTTGCACCGTCTGCGGTTGTCGGTGGTGCGGCTGGTGCAACAATCAAGCTTGCACTGACAAAGGGTGTTGCAAGAGGTTTGTTCTCTAATGAGGCTGGTATGGGTTCAACACCTCATGCTCATGCCGTGGCAAAAGTAAATCATCCGGTAGAGCAGGGGTTTGTGGCTATGATCGGTGTGTTTATTGATACATTCATAATTCTGAACCTGACAGCTCTCGTAATTATTACAACACATTCTATTCCGACTGGACTTACCGGAGCAGAGTTAAGCCAGTATGCATTCTCAACATTATATGGAAAAGGTGGAGATATCTTTATTGCTGTATGTATGTTGTTCTTTGCTTTTTCTACTATCCTTGGATGGTATTTCTTTGGACAGGCCAATATCAAGTATCTTTTTGGAGCAAAAGCAGTAAAAGTGTATTCTGTGGTTGTGGCGGTTTGCGTGTTCCTTGGATCACTTGCAGAGGTTGAGCTTGTATGGACAATGCAGGATTGTTTCAACTCCCTGATGGTTATTCCGAACATTCTTGCACTGTTTGCACTTAGCGGAGTGATTAAAGAAGTGCATAATGATTACTTTAAAAATAAAAAGAATAAATAACTATTCGTTATTTCTATAGAAAGTAATGAGAATTTTTGTTGATAAGAATAGAAAGCTTCAATAATTGCAAAGGACAAAATCAACAAAAAAAGAAGTAAATATTGGTGCAATGTGCATAAAATAATTTAATTTTAAGATAGCGGTTGCAAAAAAAATAACAATACGCTATTATAGATATAGGCAATTGAATATATTCAGGAATTCGATAAATCATGTCGAGTATTGAATGAGAATATATTGAAAATGTCTATACATAAAATATAAGAGTGGGATGATATTTTCCAAGAGAGAGTCAGGTTTTTGACCGCCGAAGAGGCAAACCTTATATAAAGTGGTGAATGTATATGAGGCGAAACTTTCAGGCAAAAGGACTGGAGAATGTACCACATTCTGAATCTTGTGCTGTATGATAAAGCTTTATAAGGAATACATTATCAGGGCAAAAGACAGAAAAGGACGATTACGCACATGGTTGTGTTTGAATCGTCCTTTTTTAATTGCTATGCATTTAGTATGATTTTTCATATGGGCTGGCAGATTGACTGAAAGGAGAAAGTGGAACGTGAATCAAAAGAAATACATCATTATAACGAATAATCCACTGGTTTTTGATAAGCTTAAGGAGACGCACAACGTAGAATACAAGGAGATTTCTTACGAAGAGATTCTAAAAGAAGTCAGAGACAGAATCCACGAAGGTCATTTGCTTCTGACGCATCCATTGTCGGGGAGCGTGAAGCCTAATGAAACACCATACAAATCCATAATGATTACGGAGGGAAAGGGGGAGATCGACGAGAGGTCTCTTACGTTGATTGAAAACGCCATACAAGCGTGCCAGAAGTTTGAGTTTAAATCAGACAAATATAAAGCTTCGGTATATGACGATTTTCAGTTGATTGACTGGACCTTGCTGGAAAGTGGAATGGCATCGGCTGATGCGTGGTAGGTCATAAGTGAGGTTGTAAAAGCGTTAAAGCTTACACAATAATATCAAATTTCTTGAAGGAGGGAACTACAAGTGAGATTAGAAATGGGACACATTTACATTAAGGATATTCAGTTCGCAGCTGAGTCTAAGATTGAAGACGGAATCCTTTATGTATCCGAAGAAGCCGTTAAGGCTGTCGCTCTTGAGGATGAGAAGATTAAGAGCGTATCATTTGACATTGCAAAACCAGGTGAGTCAGTAAGAATTACACCAGTTAAAGACGTAATCGAACCAAGAGTTAAAGTTGAAGGAAGAGGGGGAATCTTCCCAGGCGTTATCTCTAAGGTTGATACAGTTGGTGAAGGAAAAACTTATGCATTAAAAGGAATGGCTGTAGTAACAGCAGGTAAGATCGTTGGTTTCCAGGAAGGTATCATTGATATGACAGGTCCGGGAGCTGACTATACACCTTTCTCAAAGACCTTGAACCTGGTAATGGTATGTGAACCAGTTGATGGAATCAAACAGCATGATTATGAGAAGGCTGTTCGTTTCGCAGGATTCAGAGTTGCAGTTTATATTGGGGAATTAGCTCGTGACTTGACACCTGATGAGACAAAAGTATATGAGACATGCACAATTAAAGAAGGTATGGAAAAATATCCAGATCTTCCAAGAGTTGCATATGTTCAGATGCTTCAGAGTCAGGGATTATTACATGACACATATGTATATGGTGTGGATGCAAAGAAAATCGTTCCTACAATCTTAAGCCCAACAGAGATTATGGACGGTGCAATCGTATCTGGTAACTGTGTGTCTGCTTGTGATAAAAACCCTACATATGTACACTTGAACAATCCAGTTGTACATGATCTGTTTGAACAGCACGGAAAAACATTAAACTTTGTATGCCAGATCATCACAAATGAAAATGTATACCTGGCAGATAAACAGCGTTCTTCTGATTGGACAGCTAAGCTGTGTAAGATGTTGGATCTGGATGGCGTTATTGTATCTCAGGAAGGATTTGGTAACCCAGATACAGACCTTATCATGAACTGTAAGAAGATCGAAGCTGAAGGTGTTAAAACTGTAATCATTACAGATGAATATGCTGGACGTGATGGAAAGTCTCAGTCATTGGCTGATGCTGATGCAGCTGCAGATGCAGTAGTAACTGGCGGAAATGCAAACCAGGTAATTATCCTGCCAAAACTTGATAAAGTAATTGGAACTTTGGATTATGTAACCAAGATTGCCGGAGCAAGTGAAGAGACACTTCGCGAAGATGGATCTCTGGAAGTTGAGCTTCAGGTACTCACAGGTGCAACTAATGAGACCGGTTTCAATAAGCTGAGCGCAAGATAGGAAGGGAGGATAATATAATGGCTAAATTAAAAGTTGTTCATTACATCAATCAGTTCTTTGCACAGATTGGTGGAGAAGAGAAAGCAGATTATCCGGCTGAGATTCGTGTTGGCGAGATCGTTGGACCGGGTATGGCATTGACACAGAATTTTGGGGATGAAGCAGAGATTATTGCTACAATCGTTTGTGGTGACTCTTACTTTAATGAGAACCTTGATAAAGCAAAAGCTGATATCCTCGCTATGGTAAAAGAGCAGAATCCAGATGTATTCGTTGCTGGTCCTGCATTTAACGCTGGACGTTATGGTGTTGCTTGCGGAACTATCGCAGCAGCAGTTCAGGAAGAACTTGGAATTCCGGCTGTAACTGGTATGTATGTTGAAAATCCAGGTGCTGATATGTTCAAAGATAAGGTATATATTGTATCTACAAAGAACAGTGCAGCAGGTATGAGAGATGCTATTAAAAAATTAGCTCCTCTTGCATTAAAAGTTGGAAAAGGTGAGCCGATTGGCGCTTCTTGTGAAGAAGGATATATTCCAAATGGTGTTCGTGTGAACTTCTTTGAAAAAGAAAGAGGATCTCAGAGAGCTGTTAAGATGCTTATCAAGAAATTGGCTGACAAACCGTTTGTTACAGAATATCCAATGCCTGACTTCGATAGAGTAGCTCCGAATCCGGCAGTAAAAGATCTTGCTCATGCT
This sequence comes from Bariatricus sp. SGI.161, assembly GCF_050313695.1. Classification (NCBI taxonomy): domain Bacteria; kingdom Bacillati; phylum Bacillota; class Clostridia; order Lachnospirales; family Lachnospiraceae; genus Bariatricus; species Bariatricus sp. SGI.161. Next base: position 84,643 of record NZ_JBNPLX010000001.1, on the reverse strand, counting down.
AAGATCGCTCTGGTTACTTCTGGTGGTATTGTACCAAAAGGAAATCCAGATCATATTGAAAGTTCAAGTGCATCTCACTATGGTGAGTATGATATCGCTGGTGTTATGGATCTTACCGAAGAGACATATGAAACCGCTCATGGTGGATATGACCCAGTATATGCAAACGAAGACTCTGACCGTGTATTGCCGGTTGATGTACTTCGTGACATGGAAAAAGAAGGAATTATTGGAGAACTGCATCACCTGTTCTACACAACAACAGGAAATGGTACAGCCGTTGCTTCAGCAAAAGCATTTGCAGCAGAATTTTCTCAGAAATTACTGGCTGACGGTGTAGACGCAGTAATCCTTACCTCTACTTGAGGTACCTGTACTCGTTGCGGTGCAACGATGGTTAAAGAGATAGAGAGAGCTGGTATCCCAGTTGTACATATCTGTACAGTAACTCCTATTTCTATGACAGTTGGTGCGAACAGAATCGTTCCGGCTATCGCAATTCCACATCCTCTTGGAAATCCAGCACTGGATAAAGATGAGGAAAAAGCACTTCGTCGTCGTATTGTTGAAAAAGCTTTGAATGCTCTTACAACAGAAGTAGACGATCAGACAATTTTCGACTAGGTGTTACCTTATATTAAAGGAGAATAACAAAAATGGATAAGATTTATGATGTTATTGTCCTGGGTGCAGGTCCTGCTGGTTTAGCAGCAGGACTGTATGCAGGAAGAAGCCGTCTTTCTGTTCTGATTATTGAAAAAGGTCAGGATGGCGGACAGATTGCAATTACAGATGAGATAGAAAACTATCCGGGACAGATCGTAGAAGGCGAATCAGGTCCATCCTTGATTGCAAGAATGACAGAGCAGGCTGCAAAATTTGGAGCAGAGCGTGTGTCTGATACAATCAAAGAAGTAGAACTTGAGGGCGAGATCAAAGTCCTGAAGAGCGCAAAAGAAGAGTACAAAGGAAGAAATGTAATCATTGCTACCGGTGCTCATGCACGTCCGATCGGATGTAAAGGTGAAGCTGAATTCACAGGAAAAGGTGTTTCCTATTGCGCTACATGTGATGCAAACTTCTTCGAAGATTTTGAAGTATATGTAGTAGGTGGTGGAGATTCCGCTGTAGAAGAAGCTATGTATCTTACAAAATTTGCAAGAAAAGTTACGATCATTCACAGACGTAATGAACTTCGTGCTGCAAAATCTATTCAGGAAAAAGCATTCAAGAATCCAAAACTTAACTTTATGTGGGATTCTGTAGTTGAAGAAGTTGGAGGAGATGATATCCTTCAGTGGATGAAAGTGAAGAATGTAAAGACTGGCGAGATCACTACAGTAGAAGCTGATGAAGAAGACGGAATGTTCGGTGTGTTTGGATTTATCGGTACTGTTCCGAATACCAAACCATTTGAAGGAATCATTGACATGGATGAACGTGGATATATCAAGACGGATGCTGATATGCATACAAACATCCCAGGTGTATATGCAGCAGGTGATGTTCGTGTCAAGAGTTTAAGACAGGTTGTAACTGCAGCAGCTGATGGAGCAATCGCAGCTGTTCAGGTAGAAAGAAGCATGTCTGATTACTTCTAGATTATATAGCCGGAGAAAAGTAAATCGCGGTGCGAAGCGGCGCATGGTCATATAGTGACGCCTTTTGGTTCTTCCGGGTTATATAAAAAGCAACATAATAAAAGGAGGATGATACCAATGTTAGATTTGGATAAGACAAACTTTCAGGCTGAAGTATTAGAGGCAGAAGGTTATGTATTTGTAGATTTTTATGGAGATGGATGTGTTCCATGCCAGGCTCTGATGCCAAAGGTACACGAGTTTGCTGAAACATATGGAGATAAATTAAAATTCACATCTCTGAACACAACAAAGGCACGTCGTCTGGCAATCAGTCAGAAGATTCTTGGCCTTCCGGTTATGGCTATTTACAAAGACGGAGAGAAGATCGACGAAGTTGTAAAGGAAGAAGCAACACCGGAAAGTATTGAAGCGATGATTCAGAAATATATCTAAGAGATATTTCTTGATCATATAACATGTTTTTTACCACTTAAGAAAGGAGAAAGCATAATTATGGCTATTTTAGAAGGGAAAAAAGCAATAATTATCGGAGACCGTGATGGAATTCCGGGACCAGCTATCGCTGAATGCGTAAAGACTGCTGGTGCTGAGATCGTATTTTCATCAACGGAATGTTTCGTCTGAACGAGCGCAGGCGCAATGGACTTAGAGAATCAGAAGAGAGTAAAGGAATTCGCTGAAGAATACGGCGCAGAGAACTTAGTAGTAGTTCTTGGAGCAGCTGAAGGCGAAGCTGCAGGTCTTGCAGCTGAGACTGTAACATTAGGCGATCCTACTTTTGCAGGTCCATTGACAGGGGTCCAGCTTGGACTCACGGTATATCACGTATGTGAACCTGAAATCAAAGAAGAATTTGATGAAGCAGTATATGACGAGCAGGTTGGTATGATGGAAATGGTTCTTGACGTAGACGACATCGTTAGTGAGATGGAAGCTATCAGAGAACAGGCTTAATCGATGCTTAAAAAGGGGCAGACCCGGTGTGTACCCACTAGGGTACTGCCTCTTTTTTCTATGAATTTCGTCAAAGCAAGAAAAAAGAAAGGTGGAAAACCCATGAATAGTGTAATCAAAGGAGCAAGCTATGTATTGGCACATACTCCTGATATGGTTTTATATAACGGAACAACTCAGACAACCGAGAGAATCGTAAATCCAGAGTCTGAATATTTAAAAGAACTCCCAGGACATCTCCGCTCTTATGAGGATGCAGTTTCTTACTGGCCAAACCAGACATATATTGGAAATGTACATCCAGATGAGCTGGCTGAGGTAGAGTTCCCATATTATGATAAGAAAAAAGAAGGCGCAGAGCGCTACGGAAAATATGGCGAGATCATGCCAGAGGAAGAATTCCTGTTCCTTGTTCAGGCATGTGATATGTTCGAAGTTGTAAAACTTGACAAAGAATTCGTTGCAAAATATAAAGATGCATTTGCAGCAGACCCGATCATCTCTGATGATATCGTAGAGAAGATCGAGGAAGGTGTGGAGATCGCAGAGATCGAAGCATTGATCAATGATGACCATGCAGAAGCATTATATTTTGAAAACAAACTGGTTGGATGTATCAAGCCTGCTCATGATATCGATGTGAACTTGTCATCACACGTAATGCATGAGAACCTGATGAGCAAGGCATCCAGTGTACTGGCACTTCTCTATGCAGTACGTAATGCAGGAATTGACAAAGCAGATGTAGAGTATGTAATCGACTGTGCGGAAGAGGCATGTGGTGATATGAATCAGCGCGGTGGCGGTAACTTTGCAAAGGCTGCAGCTGAAGTTGCAGGTCTTGTGAATGCAACAGGTTCTGACGCAAGAGGATTCTGTGCAGCTCCGACGCATGCATTGATTGAAGCAGCAGCACTTGTAAAATCCGGTGCATACAAGACGGTAGTAGTTACTGCTGGCGGATGTACAGCAAAACTTGGTATGAATGGAAAAGACCATGTGAAGAAAGGTCTTCCGATCCTTGAGGACTGCCTGGGAGGATTTGCAGTTGTCATTTCTGAAAATGATGGTGTAAACCCAGAAATCGACCTTGGAATGCTTGGACGTCACAGTGTGGGAACAGGTTCCGCACCACAGAACGTAATCGGAAGTCTGGTAGCTGATCCACTTGACAGAGTTGGAATGAAGATTACAGATATCGATAAATTCTCACCAGAGATGCAGAATCCGGACATCACAAAACCGGCAGGAGCAGGAGATGTTCCGCTTGCAAACTACAAGATGATCGCAGCTTTGGCAGTAAAGAGAGGCGAGCTTGACAGAAAAGAACTGGCATCCTTTACAAAAGACCATGGTCTTACCGGATGGGCTCCTACCCAGGGCCATATTCCTTCAGGAGTACCATATGTAGGATTTGCACGTGAAGATATCCTGGAAGGAAAGATTAAGAATGCAATGATCATCGGAAAAGGAAGTCTGTTCCTTGGACGTATGACAAACTTATTTGACGGTGTATCCTTCGTAATTCACGGAAATACAAAGGCAGAAGAAGAAGCTGCTGCAGGTGTATCCGAAGAAGAGGTTAAGGGACTGATCGCAAAAGCAATGAAAGACTTTGCAGCTACCCTGATGGCAGAATAGGGGGGCTTTGATATGGCAAAAAATATTGAAAAGATGATCGCTGAGACATTCATGGAGATGGCACAGGGACTGGAAACAGGAAGCTTTGGCAAGAGACCAAAGGTTGCCCTCACAGGAATGGGAAGCGAGCACGGAGAAGAGAACTCCATGGCTGCAGCAGTGGCGGCAGCAAAAGATGGAATCGATGTATATTACATTGGTACATTAGAGGCAGAAGGCGTAACGACCGTCAAAGTGGCGAATGATGAAGAAGGCCATGATAAGATGGAAGAGATGCTGAAGAATAAAGAAGTGGATGCTGCAGTGACCATGCACTTCCCATTCCCGATCGGTGTATCAACGGTTGGACGCTGTGTAACACCAGCGATGGGAAAAGAGATGTATATTGCGAACACGACCGGAACTTCCAGTACAGACCGTATTGAAGGTATGATCAAGAATGCAATCTATGGAATCATTACTGCAAAAGCATGTGGAAATGCCGCTCCGTCAGTAGGAATCCTGAATGTAGACGGCGCACGTCAGACAGAGAAAGCCCTGAAACAGTTAAAAGAACAGGGATATGACATTACATTTGCAGAGTCATCCAGAGCAGATGGCGGATGTGTGATGAGAGGAAATGATGTGCTTCAGGCATCACCGGACATCATGGTAACGGATTCCCTGACAGGAAATATCCTTGTGAAGATGCTTTCATCTGCAAATACAGGCGGAAGCTTTGAAGCAACAGGATATGGCTATGGGCCAGGCATTGGAGAAGGATATGAACAGTTAGTCATGATCGTATCCAGAGCCAGTGGAGCACCGGTCATTGCAAATGCGATCCGATATGCAGCACAGCTGGTAAGAGGAAAAGTCTTTGAAGTAGCAAAAGAAGAATTTGCGGCAGCTCAGAAGGCTGGATTAAAGGACATCCTGGATGCATTAAAAGCATCTCAGAAACCGGCAGGAGCAGCAGAAGAAGTCAAAGAACCACCAAAAGAGATCGTAACAGCACAGATACCTGGAATTGAGGTTATGGATCTGGAAGATGCAGTGAAAGCATTGTGGAAGATCAATATCTATGCAGAGAGTGGAATGGGATGTACCGGACCAATCATTCGAGTGTCTGATGCAAATCTTGCAAAGGCAGAAGAAGAGCTTAAAAAAGCTGGATATATTCAATAATAATTGTATTGTGGCATCTTGATGTGTCAAGATGCCACTTTCTTTTTAGGAACAGATGGATTTATAATAAAACCGTGAGGTGTTAATAGTTATGGAAGCGGTTTTGAAATTAAGATATCCAGGCATTCATATTTATGTTCCATGGAAGAGAATAATAAGTGCAATTATCAGTATTTTATTTTGGAGTGCTTTAACTGTTGGGGTAATGAATCAGGCACAAGTCTGCGCAGAGCTTCCAACGGTCGAAGGAATGAATAGTACGATGACGCATGCTGTAGATGCAATGTCAACGAATAAAATTTCAATGGTTATCAGAGAACAGACACACACTGGTTCGCCAAGATTTGCCGATGTGGTAAATCTGAATATTAGTGAAATACCTAAAATATCAGTAAAACCCACTGCAATATCGACGGATCCTGTTGAAAAAAGCTATCAGGAATCACTGCCAGATGAAGCTCTTCCAGTGGGAATTTTGGATGAAATACCAGAAGAAGAGGTGGACGTAAGTAACAGTTACATCAATATTAATGGGTTTTTGTGTGATGAGAATGGCTTGATTGTTGGGTACGAAGATATGCCGGTTGCCGATGGAGTTTTGGCATTTCCAAATAACAATAAATGTACTGGAATTGCGAAATCTGTGGCCGAAGGATTGGAAGCAGAGACAATGGAAATCTATATTCCGGGGAATATTACTTACATAGAACCAGGTGCATTTGATAATCTAACGTCACTATTCTACATAGAAGTAGCAGAAGGAAATCCAAATTATTATAGTTCTTGCGGAATCTTATATTTGAAAACAGGAGAAGTATTCTGTTATCCGGCAGGAAGATAGAGATTAGGGATGTTTTTTGAGAAGAACTCAGAAAGCATCCCTAAAACTATGTAAAATTATACTATAATTTTCAGAATGTAGGTGCTATAATAAGTTGGATTAATTGATAGAGGTGCAAAAATGAATATTCAACAGGTTGTAGACAATAAGAAAAAATACATGGATATGTTGCTGATGGCTGACCCGGAAGAACAGATGATCGAGAAGTATCTGGATGAGGGCGAGATGTTTATATTGAAGGAGTATGGGGAGGTCAAGACAGTCTGTGTGGTAATGCTGTTGAAAAATCGTAAATGTGAATTGAAGAACATAGCGACCAGAGAAGAAGACCAAGGAAAAGGCTATGGAAAAAATATGATACTTTTTCTGTGTGAGCATTATAGTTCACAGTGCGATACTATGTATGTAGGAACAGGTAATTGTCAGAAGACGTTAGATTTTTATAAAAAATGTGGATTTGTTAATTCCCATATTATTGTTGATTTTTTTGTAAAGAATTATAAAAAACCGATTTATGAAGATGGTATTATGCTCACAGATATGATTTATTTGAAGAAGCAGCTTGAGTCGGAAGTAAATGTTAAGAAAGTTGTCGATCTTGCTCTGGAAGCTGGAAGAATTCTTTTGAAAAATGGAGCGGAGATATTTCGTGTGGAAGAGACAATTACCAGAATCTGTAATCGTTTTCATGTTGATCAAGTTGATATTTTTACCTTGAGCCATGCAATCTTTGTCACTGCGGAAAATGATATGGAAGAGGCATATACAAAGGTAAAGCAGGTACCTTTGTCTGCTTCGCATCTTGGAATTGTGGCAGAAGTTAATGATTTGTCTCGAGAGATTACTGCTGGGAATGTAGGAATAGATGAAGCATCTGAACGTTTGAAAGTGATTGATAAAATGCCTGCTAAGAAGTGGTATTTTCAAGTGCTTGCGGCTGGTATGGGCAGTGGATTTTTTGGATATTTATTAGGAGCTACGCTGCGAGAGAGTGTGATTGCGTTCTGCATTGGATGTCTGTTGTATTTATGGGTATTGGTTGGAAAGAAACATAATATGTCTAAGATGATCGTGAATATTGTGGGAGGAGCGATTATTACTTTGATGGCAATCATTGCGATTCATCTTCCTTTTCTAGGGGGAGTCAGATTGGAAGGAATGATTATCGGTTCAATCATGCCGTTGGTTCCGGGACTGGCATTTGTGAATGCAATACGAGACATAGCGGACAGTGATTTTCTGTCCGGAACAGTGCGTATGATTGATGCGTTGCTTACGTTTGTTTATATAGCAGTAGGTGTAGGATTGACGCTCAGTATTTACAATAACATGGGAGGAGGACTTATGATATAATGGGAATTCTGATTAATATATTGTGTGCTTTTATGGGTACTATTGGATATGCTATATTGTTTAATGTTCCCAAGCGTTTTTATCTATGCTGCGGAATGACGGGAGCTGCCGGGTGGCTTATGTATCTGATTGTTCATGAATTTTCTTCTCCGGCAGTAGCTTCGTTTTTTGGAACACTGGTGGTAGTCTTGATTTCGAGAATGCTGACAGTCAAGATGAAATGTCCAATTACGATATTTCTTGTATCAGGAATTTTTCCAATGGTACCTGGAGCAGGAGTATATTTTACAGCTTATTATTTGGTAACTAATCAGTTGGGACTGGCAGTACAGAAGGGGATGGAATCTTTGAAAATTGCATTTGCCATGGTACTGGGAATTGTCTTGATTGTATCTATACCACGAGAAGTATTTCAGGCGAATTATTGGAGAGAAAGAAAATTCAGACGGCTTAGAAAAGGTTGATGGAAGTTAAAGGGTTGTGCTACAATAAATATGTATTCCAGGTTATGTAATAAGAGGGAGGGATGCTACATGTTGGAAAGAACTTTACTGAAGATATTGCAAGAAAGCAAGTATACTACTGTTTTAAGTGGTTTTGGTATGTTGATCGAGAGTGATTATCCGGCAATTCGAGACGGAGATGAGTCTTATGATATTGAGTTAAAATACGGATATTCTTGTGAAGAATTGTTTTCGAGCGCATTTTACTCCACCCGAAAAGATCAATTTTTTGAGTTTTATCGAAATGAGTTGTTAAGTCATTTAGATAAACCGCCAGGAAAAGGGTTTTATGAGATGGCGGAATTGGAAAAAGCAGGTTTGTTTCAGTCAATTATTACCAGGCGTATTTTTGGCCTTCCTGGAAGAGCTGGTTGTAAGAATGTAATTAATCTGCATGGTAGTGTATATGATAATTATTGTCCGCATTGTGGACGCAAGTATTCTATGGAATATGTCAGAGATTCTGCCAGAGTTCCGTTGTGTGAGCATTGTAATACGCCAATTCGTCCTAAGGTATGTTTGTTCGGTGAGATGGTAGACAATGCAGTTATTACAAAAGCGGCAGAAGAGATTCAGAAAGCAGATGTATTGCTGGTGCTTGGAACGAATCTCAATTCATATCTCTGTAGTCAGCTGATAGATTATTACGATGGAAGTAAGCTGATTTTAGTAAATGAAGAGCCTCATTTTTCTGATAAATATGCAGATATTGTAATTCATGCAAGAGTAGATGATACATTAGAAAAAATACGAAAGGAATTAGGAAGATAATCATGAGTAAAGTAAGAACAAGATTTGCACCAAGTCCTACAGGGAGAATGCATGTAGGAAATTTAAGAACAGCGCTATACGCTTATTTGATTGCAAAGCATGAAGGTGGAGATTTCATGCTGAGGATTGAAGATACGGATCAGGAGCGTTTTGTAGACGGTGCGCTGGAGATCATTTATCATACATTAGCGGAGACAGGCTTGATTCATGATGAGGGCCCGGATAAAGATGGAGGAGTAGGTCCATATGTGCAGAGTGAACGTAATGCATCAGGTCTTTATCTGAAATATGCCAAGCAGTTGATCGAACAGGGAGATGCATATTATTGCTTTTGTGACAAAGAGAGACTGGATTTATTAAAGAGCAGTGTTTCTGCTGATGGTGGAACAGAAATTGTTGTATATGATAAGCATTGTCTGGGATTAAGCAAGGAGGAAGTAGAAGCGAATCTGGCAGCCGGTAAGCCGTACGTTATACGGTTTAATATGCCGACGGAGGGGACAACAACTTTCCATGATGATATTTATGGTGACATTACAGTTCCAAATGAGGAATTAGAAGATTTGATCTTGATCAAATCAGACGGCTATCCGACATATAATTTTGCTAATGTTATTGATGATCATTTGATGGGAATTACGCATGTTGTACGTGGAAATGAATATTTGTCATCTGCGCCGAAATATAACAAGATTTATGAGGCGTTTGGATGGGAGATTCCAACATATGTACATTGTCCATTAATTACTGATGAGAATCATAAAAAACTGAGCAAGCGTTGTGGACATTCTTCATATGAGGATTTGATCAATCAGGGATTTGTTACAGAAGCAGTTGTGAATTATGTTGCATTGTTGGGATGGTGTCCATCTGGCAATCAGGAGATATTCTCGTTGGAAGAATTGGTGAAGGAATTCGATTATCATCATATGAGTAAGTCGCCGGCGGTGTTTGATATCGTGAAATTAAAATGGATGAATGGTGAATATTTAAAATCCATGGATTTTGATAAATTTTATCATATGGCAGAACCATATATCAGAGAAGTTGTGACAAAAGATTATGATCTGAAGAAAATAGCAGCTCTGGTAAAGACTAGAATCGAAATTTTCCCAGATATTAAAGAACAGATTGACTTCTTTGAAGAGTTGCCGGATTATGACACTACTATGTATTGCCATAAAAAGATGAAAACCAATGAAGAAAATTCACTTGAGGTCCTTCAGGAGATTCTTCCAATTCTTGAAGAGCAGGAGGACTTTAGCAATGATGCTCTCTTTGCCACATTAAAAGGTTATGTGGATGAAAAAGGTGTGAAGACAGGTTTTGTGATGTGGCCGGTCAGAACGGCAGTATCTGGAAAGCAGAGTACTCCTGGCGGAGCAACAGAGATTATGGAAATCCTTGGAAAAGAAGAATCTCTTAAGAGAATCAGGAAAGGAATTGAGTTATTAAGCAAATAAGGTGAATCTATGAGTTTAAATCAGGCTCAGGCTGAGGCGGTCGCCCATAAGAATGGACCATGTATGGTTCTTGCCGGTCCCGGTTCCGGGAAAACTCTTACCATAGCGAAAAGAATAGAATATCTGATTACAAAGTATAAGGTAAGACCAGAAGAAATTCTGGTCATTACCTTTACAAAGTATGCTGCAAATGAGATGAAGAACCGTTTCCGACAAATTATAGGAACATCAGGGGTACCGGTGACTTTTGGTACATTTCATGGGATTTATTACGGAATTTTGAAGTGGGCCTATGGACTGAATCAGGCTAATTTATTGTTGGAGGAAGAAAAGATTCAGCTCATTAAGCAAATTGCGGTATCTATGGATTGGGGAGAAATATCAGATGCGGAAGAGGAGAAAGATATTCTTGAAGAATTGGCAATAGAAATAGGAAATGTGAAAAATAATTGTTATGATATTCAATCCTATGAATCTTCTCGTTATGGGACAAACAGATTTCGGGAACTGTATCAGTCATATGAGAAAGAAAAAAGAAAATTAAGAAAAATTGATTTTGAAGATATGCTGGTGATGTGTCGGGATCTTTTTCGAAGTCGGCCAGATATCTTAGAAAAATGGCAGAAAAAATTCCGTTATATTCTTGTGGATGAATTTCAAGATGTAAATCAGGCACAGTACGATGTTGTCAGGATGCTTGCTGAACCGGAAAATAATTTGTTTGTGGTAGGCGACGATGACCAGTCTATCTATGGATTCAGAGGTGCAAAACCTGGTATCATGATGGAATTCCGAAAAAATTATCCAGAATCGAAACAAATCCTTTTAAATATTAATTATCGTTCAACCGCGCATATCGTAAGAGGTGCATTGCGCGTTATTGCACATAATCAGGAACGTTATGAGAAAGAAATCATTTCCAAGAAAAAACCGGGAGAGACTATACATGTTCAGGAGGTAAAAGATCCGGTTGAAGAGAGTAAATATGTGTTGGAGAAGATAAAAGAGTATGTTGCCCAGGGGATTCCTTATCATCAGATTGCTGTGTTGTATCGGACGAATTTAGATGCAAGGGCGCTTTCTGAAACACTGATGGAGTATCAGATACCTTTTACGATGAAAGAATATCTGAATAATATTTATGATCATTTTGTAGGGATCGATATCAGTAGTTATTTCCATTTGTCACAAGGAGATTATGACCGAAAATATTTTCTTCAGGTTGCCAACCGTCCAAAACGTTATATTGGTCGTGACAGCTTAAGTGGGGATAAAATTAGTTATGAATCATTACGAAATTTCTATTGTGATAAGGATTGGATGATGGATCGAATTGACCAGTTGGAATGGGATATGAAGATGATTCAGAATAAGACGCCATTTGCTGCGATTCAATATATTCGAAAAAGTATGGGATATGATGAATTCTTAAAAGAATACGCCGCATATAGAAAGATATCCTTAGAGGAAATCATGACTGTTCTGGATGAGATACAACAGAATTCCAGAGAGTTTCAGACTATCAGAGAATGGTTTGTTCATGTAGATAATTATCGGGAGATGTTGGAAAAGCAGAGAGAAAAAAAGGAGAGTAAAGAGGGTGTTGCTCTCATGACAATCCATGGGGCCAAAGGGCTGGAGTATGACTCTGTTTTTATTATTGAAAGTAATGAAGGAAGTATACCATATAAGAAAGCAAAGACTCCTGATGATATAGAAGAAGAACGAAGATTATTTTATGTAGCTATGACACGTGCCAAAAGAAAGCTGATTATTAGTTATGTAAAAGAAAAAAACGGAAAGGATATCAATCCTTCCCGTTTTGTCGAGGAACTACTCCTCGTCGTCTAACTCTTCAAATTCCTGTGTATCCATCCATTCGTCAAAAGCGTCAGCAGCAATTTCATATTCGTCATCATCTTCGATATTCTCAAGCTCTGGTTCGCCGCTTTCGTTTTCAATATAACGGTAAAGATATACATCGCCGTTTTCTGTCTCGCCATTTTCATTAAGAGGAAGAAGAGCGATGTATTCTTTGCCGCTCGCTTCAAATAATGTTAGAATGGCACATTCAACGACTTCATCGTTGTCGAGAGTAAGCTCAACTGTCATGTATTCATCCATAGCATAATCTCCTTTATTTATAGATACTTTAACTGTACCAAAGGAGCATACAAAATGCAAGGATGTTTTGGAGGAAATACAAGAAAATGAAATGTATAGGTGTCAATGATTGGTAACACTTCACCCCTCAGATAATGTCAAGGGAAAGGTGGAGATTCCCAAAGGGAATACTACCTGACCTTGACATTATCCTTCATGATATACTGGTTCACGGCGGCAGCACTCTATGCTGTCGCCCTTGGCTACTCTAAAACATAACATTTTGATACATTCTTACAACGGTATTCGGACTTCTCATTCCTAAACACGTTTTTATATAGTTGTTTGATTTCTTCTGATATACTGCAAGCTGTTTTCGTCCATCTTCCAGATTATACATCCGCATTTGCTTATAAAACCGTGCTTCATCCTGACGATGCTGTCTCTCCACTTTCCCATTATGTCTTGGGGTTGCTATCTGGATCCGGTGATATAAGATTCCCAGTTCCTCCAACGCTTTCTCAAACATGGTGAGGTGTTTGCTCTTAATCACCAACAGCCGATTTGTGAATTCACATCCATTATCCGTCTGAACTTCTCGAATCGGAAACGGTGCGTGCTGTATTAGTTTGAGTAAAAAATCTTTTGAACTATAGGTACTATGCTCATCATACATCTCTCGGTATGTCCATCTGCTACACTCATCTACTGCCGTATACTGGTAATACTTTCTTCCATCTGTCACACAGTAAGATGGCACATATTTTACATCTATCTGTATTTTCTGCCCTGGATAATCGGCTCGTTGATACGGTTTCAGTTTGCGTTTCTTTTTCTTCTTTTTGTCTGGTTTTAAAGCCTTTAAACGCCTTACAACTCGTTTGAAACCTCCATAGCTTCGGGTATATCCATCTTTCTCTATTAAATCCTGATATGCCAGAAGCAGATCTGTCCATTTGTATTTTTTCAGTCGGCGCCGGATTTGGCGAAGCTCCTGTTCCGTATGACTTCCTGGAGAAGTCTTGGGTCTGTGACTTCGATCCTCCAGGCTTGCTAAGGTTCCGTCGTACCGTGAAATCCATTTATAAACCGTTTTACGGCTCACACGGTAACGGATTGCCGTTTCTGTTACAGAATGTTTCTGCGCATATTTAACAATACGTTGACGATGATATTTTGAGTGTGATAAACTTGACATACAAGGATTCCCCTTTCGTTAAGATCATTGGTTTTTCGTCAACTCCAATATATCATATCGAAGTGAATCCTTGTTTTTTATTTGTTACCTATCTATTGTATCCCAACAGTTTTGGAGGAAATACAAGAAAATGAAAACAGTAGCCAAACAAGTAAAAATGTTGTAAAATGTATATTAAATATGCGAACATATGCATAAGGAGGAAAACTATTATGATGAGAAAGAGAATGTTAAGAGTATTATCAGTGATGCTCATATGCATTTTCGCATTGTCCGCCTGCAAGAAGAATGTAGGTACTCCGGAGGACAATGCTGTTACGGAAGAGACACAGGATAGTGAAGAGACAGAAGAAGATACATATGTATTTGGCTTTACGGCAATCGATATGGAAAATCCATATTTTATAACGCTGGAGGCAGCAATGAGAGAAGCAATTGAAGATGAAGGATATCAGTTAATCACGAAAGACCCGGGATCGGATCCAGAACTTCAGGCAACCCAGATTGAAGAGATGATAGAGGAAGGCATTGATGCTATTTTCCTTTGCCCAGTGGATTGGGAAGCGATTACTCCATCTTTGGAAAAGCTGAAAGATGCAGATGTCAAAATCATTAATGTTGACACACAAGTAAAAGAGATGGATTATGTAGACGCATATGTAGGGTCGGATAATGAAAAAGCGGGATATATTTGCGGGGAAGATCTGATCGAAAGATGCCCGGATGGAGGAAAAGTTGCTATTTTAGAATGTCCGACACAGAATTCAATTAATGATAGAATTACAGGATTTGAAGAAGCAATCGCAAAAGCCGAGAAGGGATTTGAAGTTGTTGCCAGAGCCGATACGAATGGAGAATTTGAAAAGGCCTTGGATGCTGCGGAAAAGATTGTAGATGAATATCCTGATGTAATGGCTATTATGTGTGGAAATGATCAATTGGCAGTTGCAGCGAAGACGGCTGTGAATCTGGCGGGACTTGACAAGGTAATCATCTATGGTGTAGATGGTTCTCCTGACATAAAGAAGGAGCTGAAGAAATCAGAAAGTCAGATAGCAGGAACAGCAGCACAATCTCCTATTAATATGGGAAAAACAGCAGCTCAGGTTGGAATTGACATATTAGAAGGAAATGAATACGAAGAAGAGACCTATGAAGATGTATTTATGATTGATAAAGATAACGTTGATATGTATGGCGTAGATGGGTGGCAGTAAAAATATAGACGACAGGAAGGATAAAGCATGAAAGAGATACAGGGAAGACCTTTACCACTAGGAGTTACGATGATAGGAAATACCATGAATTTTTCGGTGGCAGTACCACAGGAGAAGGAGTGTCAGTTATTGTTATACCATGCAGGAGAAAAGAAACCCTGTATGTCTTTTGGAATGAAGAAATCGATTGGGGAAGTAAGATATATTGCGCTGGAAGATATTGACCCATCTGAATATGAATATAATTATGAGATGGATGGGGAGATTGTTGTTGATCCATATGTAAAAGCGTTGGCAGGACGCGAAAAATGGGGGCAGGCAAGAGATGTTCAGATGCATGAAGTGCGAGGAAAGCTGGATATCAAAGAATATGACTGGGAAGGTGATGCGCCTTTGCAGCTTCCGTATCATAGTATTATTGCATATAGCCTGCATGTAAGAGGATTTACAAAACATTCTTCATCTAAGGTAAAGGCCAAAGGGACATTTCGGGGAGTGATTGAAAAAATACCTTATCTGAAAGAACTTGGAATCAACCAGATTCAGTGTATGCCGGTATATGATTTTGAAGAAAATCTTCAATATTGTAATTACTGGGGATATGGGGATGCTTATTGTTTTGCACCAAAGGGTGCTTATGCCTATTCAAAAGATGCTGTAAATGAATTAAAAGATATGGTCAAATCCTGCCATAGAGAAGGAATAGAAGTTGTGTTGGAAATGCCGTTTTCTGGTAATGTTCCAAAACAGATGATGGAAGAATGTCTAAGATATTATATGATGGAATATCATGTAGATGGATTCATACTAAATCCATCTTCGGCACCCATGGAGGGTATCTGTGCGGATCCGATTTTGAAGAAAACAAAGATTATGGTACATCAGACCGGATTTCAGACGGTGATGCGACGATTCTTGAAAAGTGATGAAGGAATGATTCCTGAAGTTATGTATTGGCTGCGGCATAATTCTCTGGGAGACAGAACTTATAATTATATTACGAATCAGAACGGATTTACTTTGTATGATCTGGTATCCTATGATGGAAAACATAATGAAGCGAATGGAGAAAATAATCAGGACGGTCCGGAATACAATTACAGTTGGAATTGTGGTGTGGAAGGTGTGACTCGTAAAAAGGCTGTTCTGGAATTACGTCAGCAACAAATAAAAAATGCATTTTTCTTGTTGCTCTTTGCACAAGGAACACCTTGTATTCTGGCGGGCGACGAATTTGAAAATACACAAAAAGGCAATAATAATGTGTATTGTCAGGATAATCCAGTGGGATGGTTAGATTGGAGTAAGTTAGAAAAGAAAAAAGAATTGCACGATTTTGTAAAGAAATTGATCGAAATACGGAAAGCATATCCAGCGTTCTGGCCGGAAGAAGAAATGCGGGGAATTGATCAAGTCAGTTGTGGAGTCCCTGATGTATCTTATCATGGTGAGAGTGCATGGAGAGTTCCGTCGGAGGTTTCCAGCAGGCAATTAGGAGTTTATTATAGTGGCGCTGCTGTCGGAGGAGAAGACTGCTTTGTGGCATACAATATGCATTGGCAGGAACATCCATTTGCTTTACCGGCATTGTCGTCAGGAAAGAAATGGTATAAAATAGCTTCAACCAGTGAAGGAGTTTTAGAAGAACCAGAACTTTTGGATAATCAGAGACTGGTCGAAGTAGCAGAAAGGACTATTATGCTGGTTATAGGCAGGAAATAGCATGAGATTGGTACAGAAAATTAGACTCACATCTTATCAATTAAAATGGATTGCAATTATTACAATGGTCATAGACCATACGGGTGCAGTCCTTTTTCCAGAATGTATGTTGATGAGGGAGATAGGAAGAGTGTCCTTTCCAATATTTTGCTTTTTGTTAGTGGAAGGGTTTTTTCATACGCATGACTTATATCAATATATGATAAGGCTTGGAACTTTTGCTGTAATCTCGGAGATTCCCTATGATCTTGCTTTTCGTGAAACAATATTGGAATTCACTCATCAGAATGTTTTTTTTACTTTACTTTTAGGCGTGCTTATGATGTATGTGCTGCAAATGGCAGGTGAATGGCCGACGAAAGTGGTTGAAGTATTATTGGTGATGTGGGCGGCTGTATGTTTGAAGACAGATTATAGTTTTAAGGGAATTCTTTTGATTTTGGTTTTTTATTTGTTTCGTCAGAATAAAAGATTGAAACTGGCAGGGGGAATTTTGTGGAACTTTCTCTGGAAAGGGAACTTGCAGAAATATGGAGCTATTGCGATGTTTCCTATTGCATTATATAATGGAGAACGAGGAAAAGGAATAAAATACTTTTTTTACATTTTCTATCCAATGCACTTGTTCCTGTTATTTTTGATGAAAAGATTGATTGGATGATGAAAGAAAGAGAAGTAAAGAGATATGAAAGCTTTGCAACATTTGAAGACGATTAATCACCATAAATGGCTGGTTATGAAAGGTTGTTTTAAAGTAGGACTCTATAAACAAGGATTACTCCATGATCTGTCCAAATATACGCCAACAGAATTTTTGGTAGGATGTTGGTATTATCAAGGAAATCGAAGCCCTAATAATGCAGAACGGGAAGCAACCGGATATTCGCAGGCATGGCTCCATCACAAGGGAAGAAATAAACATCATTACGAATATTGGATTGATTATAGCGTGAATCCAGAAGAAGGTATTGTTGGGCTTAAGATGCCTGTGAAGTATGTAGTAGAAATGTTTGTAGACAGGATTGCAGCGTCTAAGACTTATCAGGGCGAGAATTATAAGGATTCGCATCCGTTGGAGTATTATGAGAAAGGTGCTGCGAGACTAGGTAAGATGATCCATCCTGAGACAGCAAGATTGTTACATTCATTATTGAGGATGTTGGCAGATGAAGGAGAAGAAAAAACATTCTATTACATAAGACATCATGTGTTAAAGAAAAAAAGTTAAATTAGTTGTTGACTTTTGTAGTATAGTGTAGTATTATAATCTTCGGGCAGTTGATAAAGACGCTACTTGCGGAAGTGTCGGAACTGGCAGACGAGCAAGACTAAGGATCTTGTGACTATTGCAGTCGTGTGGGTTCAAGTCCCATCTTCCGCATCTTAATACAAAAAGGTTCAACCCTATGGGTTGGACCTTTTTGTATTAGGAGCCGAAGCCTCCCTTGAACCCGAGGTTCAAGATCTACGCTTTGCTCCGGTCGGCGCAGAGCAGACATCCCCCGGATGTCTTGCACCTCATCTTCCGCTTGCGATAGAAATAGTAGGGAATCAGCAAAAGTGCTTTGGATGCCCAAGCGAGAGGATAACTGATCAGAATGGTGGATATACTATGATGGATTGGTGTCATGATTAAAATCCAAGGCAATCTTACGCCGCAGACACCGCCAATTGTTATCAGAGATGGAATCAGTACATCTCCCATACCGCGAAGGGCACCGGATATTATCTCTACAAATATATAGATGCTGTAGCTTGGAACAATATAGAGCAACATATATACTCCAATCTCAATGACATTCTCATCTGTGGTAAAGAGATGGAATAATGGGCGGGCGAATATCATCAGACATGCCAGGATTGTTCCGCAGATGGCCAGGGACATTCCAAGGCTTATGCGTACACTTTTGTATACACGGTTCATTTTCCCTGCACCATAATTCTGTCCGGAGAAGGTGGTAACGGAAGTGCCCAGTGCTCCGCTGATTGCCCAGAAAATGAGATCCATTTTTCCGAAAGCCGCCCATGCAGCAGTGGTATCGGTGCCGAAACCATTGATGGCAGATTGAATGATCATGTTTGTAAGTCCATAAGTGCAAGCCTGAAGTCCTCCCGGAAGTCCAATGCGAAGTTCTGATTTTAGGATTGATAGAGTGGGACGGATGGAACGAAGTTCTAATTTCAGCATATTGTAAGAAGTCATGAGTGATCTCGTTACCAGAATTGCACTTGTCCCCTGAGACAAGATAGTGGCAATAGCGGCACCAGCAATCCCCATTTTCAATACAACCACAAAAAGAAGATCCATTGTTATATTCAGGACGCAGCAGATGATCAGATAATATAAAGGCCGTCTGGAATCACCAATAGCCCGCATAATACTAGATCCCATGTTGTATATTAGTGTAGCAATAATTCCAAGAAAATAAATTCTTAAATATAAAACAGAATCGTCCATTGTATCTGATGGGGTGTTCATAATTCCTAAGAGCCATGGAGTAGAAAACCATCCGACAATAGAGATTATGATACTTACAATAATTGCAAAGGCGTATGAAGTATGTAAGCCTTTGTGAAGATTCCTGGAATCACATGCACCATAGAATTGTGAGATGATTACGGTTGCACCAGTAGATAGAGCAGTAAAAAATGCAACCACCTGATAAGAGATGACCGAAGCTGATCCTCCGACACTAGCCAAAGCTTCTTTTCCTACAAATCTACCCACAATGATGGCGTCCACAGTATTATATAATTGTTGAAACAACGTTCCAACTGCAATAGGAACGAAAAAGATTAATAGTTGTTTCCAGATAATCCCTTCTGTTATCTGATTTTTCCCCAAATTTGTTTTTGACATGATATAAACACTCCTTTATAGGAAAATTATAGCATTATAAAAGAAAAACAACATCCATATTTTGCGAAAAACCAATATATATTTGGCAAATAGTGTATAATAATAAAAGAATTAGAAATCTTAGAAATATTGGCATTCTTGGTTGTGCAAGGAGGAGAAAATATGTTGGAAAAAATAGATTTGACGAAGAGTCTTAGTAAGACGGAATATAAAGAAAAGATGTTGGGATATGAATCGAAACTTGGGAAATTACAGCGGGAATGCAAAGAGTTAGGGATTCCCGTTATGATTGCCTTTGAAGGGTATGGAGCATCTGGAAAAGGAGTGCAGATAGCGCAATTGATTCAGGCACTTGATCCAAGAGGATTTGAAGTATATGCTGTGAAGAATGAGACAGAAGAAGAACGTATGCATCCTTTTTTATGGAGGTTCTGGACAAAGATGCCGGCGAAGGGCAGAATTGCAATCTATGACAGCAGCTGGTATCGAAAGGTTTTGGTGGATCGCTTTGACAAAAAAATGAAGAAAAAAGAAATTGAGGATGCATATCATTCGATTTGTTCATTCGAAGAACAATTAACTGCAGATGGAATGGTAATTATTAAAATTTTTCTGGCAATTGGGAAAAAGGAGCAGAAAAAAAGATTCGATAAATTGTTGAGTTCAGAAGAGACTTCATGGCGTGTGAGCAAAGGAGATTTAAAGAGAAATAAAGAATTTGAAAAATATCAGAAAATGAATGAGGAGATGCTAATGCGCACAGATACAGAATATGCGCCATGGCACATTGTTGAAGCAACTGATCGGAAGTTTGCAACAGCAAAGATTTATGCAATTGTAATCCAGACTTTGGAAGAAAGAATCAAAGAACAGAAAGTGAAAAAGGAAACAGAAGAAAGGGGACAAAAAGAGGAATTCCGGGTTAATGAATCGGAAAAAGATAAAAAATTAAAGGAATCAATTCTAGCAAAAGCAGATTTAAGCCTTTCTTATACAAAAGAGGAGTATAAAAAGCGCCTGGAAAAACTACAGAAGAAGATAGAAAAGCTTCACAGTGAGTTATATCGCAGAAGAATTCCGGTAGTACTTGCATTTGAAGGCTGGGATGCTGGAGGAAAGGGAGGGGCAATCAAGCGCCTGACAGAAAAAATGGATCCAAGAGGATATGTGGTTCATCCAACCGCATCTCCAAATGATATAGAAAAAGCACATCATTATCTATGGCGTTTTTGGACGGATATGCCAAAGGCAGGACATATAACGATATTTGACCGGACCTGGTATGGAAGAGTTATGGTGGAGCGAATTGAAGGGTTCTGCACAAAACAGGAATGGCAGAGGGCTTATAAAGAAATAAATGATATGGAATTGGATCTTACGAATTCAGGTGCAATTGTCTTAAAATTCTGGATGCAGATTGATAAGGATGAACAAGAGAGAAGGTTTAAAGCAAGACAGGCGAATCCAGAAAAGCAATGGAAAATAACGGATGAAGATTGGCGTAACAGAGAAAAATGGAGTCAGTATGAAGAAGCTGTAAATGAAATGTTGATTCGTACTTCCACACCCAATGCACCTTGGATTGTAGTAGAAGGAAATTGTAAATATTATGCAAGAATTAAAGTATTAGAAACTGTGGTGAATGCAATTGAAACTCGATTAAAGGAAAAAAAGAGATAAAGAGGTGGCAGATACATGACGATCAGGGAACAGTTAGAACTTCGGGAAATAGAATATTTGAGCCCATATGCGGCCTTAAGTAAGGATTCTGTGGGGAGAGACAGACCGGAACAAGAATGTGATATTCGTCCGGTATTTCAACGAGATCGTGATCGGATTCTGCATTGCAAATCGTTTCGTCGATTAAAACAAAAGACACAAGTATTTCTTCTTCCCAAAGGAGATCATTATCGAACCAGACTTACTCATACGCTGGAGGTTTCGCAGAATGCAAGAACGATTGCAAAAGCACTTCGTCTGAACGAAGATCTGGTAGAAGCAATTGCGCTTGGACATGATCTGGGCCATACACCATTTGGTCATGCCGGAGAACGCGCATTGAATCAGGTCTGCTCTTTGGGGTTTCAACATCAGGAGCAGAGCGTTCGGGTTGTAGAAATACTTGAAAAAGAGGGACAGGGACTGAACCTGACCTGGGAAGTGAGGGATGGAATCCGCAATCACAAAACCAGTGGAACACCGCATACACTAGAGGGACAGATTGTACGGTTGTCTGATAAGATTGCGTATATTAATCATGACATTGATGATGCGATACGGGGAAATATTTTAAGAGAAGAAGATATTCCGGAAAAATATCGTAAAATTCTGGGTGCAACTACAAAAAAACGATTGAATACAATGATTCATGATGTGATTACCAATAGTATGGATCAGCCAAGGATCTGTATGTCTGAAGAGATTCAGGAAGCGTCAAATGGGCTGCGTAAATTCATGTTTGAGCATGTATATTTGAATTCAAAGGCCAAAGGAGAAGAAGAGAAGGCGATTCGTATGGTGGAGGATCTGTATGAATATTACATTCACCATTTGGAACTTTTGCCACTGCAGTTTTTGGATATGCTTGAAAAAGGCGAGGCGGGAGAGGAACAGGTAGTCTGTGATTATATAGCAGGAATGACTGATACATATGCAGTTAAAAAATTTGAAGAATATTTTGTACCGGAATCTTGGAAATTTTAAAGGAAATCGGATGCTTTTGTCGAATATTATATATGAGGGCTTAAATTATGTATTATTCCGATGAACTAATTGAAGAAGTAAGATCAAAAAATGATATTGTAGATGTAATTTCCAGTTATGTGAAGCTACAGAAAAAAGGTAGTTCATACTTTGGGCTTTGTCCTTTTCACAATGAAAAATCACCGTCTTTTTCGGTAAGCAGACAGAAGCAGATGTATTATTGCTTTGGATGTGGCGCCGGAGGGAACGTATTTACATTTCTAATGGAGTATGAAAATTATTCTTTTGTAGAAGCATTGAAATATCTGGCAGACCGGGCAGGAGTAGAACTGCCTGAGCAGGAATATTCCAAAGAGGCAAGAGAACGTGCTGACACAAAGGCGATTTTGCTGGAGATCAATAAAGCGGCAGCGCAGTATTATTATGTTCAGCTGAAGAATAGTCAGGGGGCGCAGGCACTCGATTATCTGAAGAAAAGAAAGTTAAGTGATGATACTATTAAGGCTTTTGGACTGGGATATTCCAACAAATATAGTGATGATCTTTATCGATATTTAAGATCAAAGGGCTATCAGACAGAGATGATTGCGAAAGCAGGTTTGATCAGTGTTGACGAAAGGCAGGGCGTTTATGATAAGTTCTGGAATCGGGTAATGTTTCCGATTATGGATGTCAACAATCGAGTTATTGGATTTGGCGGCAGAGTCATGGGAGACGCGAAGCCGAAGTATCTGAATTCGCCGGAGACGATGATTTTTGATAAGAGCCGTAATCTATATGGCTTGAATCGGGCCAGAAGTTCCAAAAAGCCATATTTTCTGCTCTGTGAAGGATATATGGATGTGATTTCTCTTCATCAGGCTGGCTTTTCGAATGCAGTGGCGTCGCTTGGAACTGCATTGACTCCGGGACATGCATCATTGATTAAGCGGTATGTGCAGGAGGTATACCTTACTTATGACAGTGATGAAGCTGGAACAAAGGCTGCGCTTCGTGCAGTGCCAATTCTAAGGGATGTAGGAATTACAGCCAGAATTATTCGGATGGAGCCATATAAAGATCCAGATGAATTTATTAAAAATCTTGGAGCAGAGGCTTTTGAAGAACGGATTCAAAAGGCAAGAAATGGATTCATGTTCAGCCTGGAAGTTCTGGAAAAAAATTATGATATGAATTCTCCAGAGGGAAAGACAGATTTTATGAAGGAAGCAGCTAAAAAGCTGACGGAATTTGATGAAGAGATCGAGCGGAACAATTACATAGAAGCGGTAGCAAAAGCTTATCATGTAGGTTTTGAAGATTTGCGGAAACTGGTCGGAAAGATGGCAATTCAGACAGGACTTGCCAAACCGGTGGAGCGGCCGAAGTCTTCACAGAATCGTGAAAAAGGTAAGGAAAATGGAATTGTCAAGTCACAGAAGATTCTTCTGACGTGGTTGATTGAGGATGAATCTATATTTCAACAGATTAAAAAGTATATAACTCCGGAAGATTTTACCGGAGATATATATAGAACGGTGGCAGAACTCCTTTATCAGCAATATGAAGATCAGGATGTAAATCCGGCAAAGATTATGAATCATTTTACGGATGAAGAAGAACACCGGGAGGTTGCAAGTCTATTCCATACGAAGATTAAGGAATTGACAACCGTAAAAGAGCAGGAAAAAGCGTTGCAGGAAACCGTTGTTCGGGTGAAGAACCATAGTATTGAGGAAGCAACAAAAAAGCTTGACCCTACGGATATCAAGGGATTACAACGGTTGATGGATGCGAAAAGGGAACTGCAGGACCTCCAAAAACTGCATATTTCTATTAATTAAGGATAAAATATAAACAAGCAATGAGAGGATGGGCACTACATGGAAGAAAATATAGCAAAATTTGAAGAGAAACTCAAAGAGCTGGTAGCGCTGGGAAAAAAGAAGAAGAGTATTCTGGAAGTGCAGGAAATTAATGATTTCTTCTCGGATATGGATCTTGAATCCGAACAGATGGAGAAGATATTTGAATATCTGGAAGCAAATAATATTGATGTTTTGCGTATCAGTGGCGATGATGACGATGATATTGATGATGTGGATCTTCTGATTTCGGAAGAGGATGATGTGGATGTCGAGAAGATTGATCTGTCTGTTCCGGACGGAATCAGTATTGAAGACCCAGTACGTATGTATTTGAAAGAGATTGGAAAGGTGCCGCTTCTGACTGCGGAAGAAGAGGTAGAGCTGGCAAGAAGAATGGCAGATGGAGATGAAGATGCCAAAAAGCGCCTTGCAGAGGCGAATCTTAGATTGGTCGTAAGTATTGCCAAGCGATACGTTGGACGTGGAATGTTATTCCTTGATTTGATTCAGGAAGGAAATCTTGGACTGATCAAGGCTGTCGAAAAGTTTGATTATCAGAAGGGATTTAAGTTCAGTACTTATGCGACCTGGTGGATTCGTCAGGCAATTACCAGAGCAATTGCCGATCAGGCAAGAACAATTCGTATTCCTGTTCACATGGTAGAGACTATTAACAAATTAATCCGTGTGTCCAGACAGTTGCTGCAGGAATTAGGACGTGAACCTACGCCGGAAGAGATAGCAGCTGAGTTGGACATGCCTGTAGAAAGAGTTCGTGAGATTCTGAAGATTTCGCAGGAGCCAGTTTCTCTTGAAACTCCGATTGGAGAGGAAGAAGACAGTCATCTGGGAGATTTTATCCAGGATGACAATGTGCCAGTACCTGCGGAGGCGGCAGCACAGACTCTGTTAAAAGAACAGTTGGATGAAGTACTTTCTACGCTGACAGAAAGAGAGCAAAAGGTATTGAGATTACGGTTTGGTATGAATGATGGACGTGCACGTACATTGGAGGAAGTAGGAAAAGAATTTGATGTTACTCGTGAACGTATTCGTCAGATTGAGGCAAAAGCACTTCGCAAATTGCGTCATCCAAGCCGCAGCAGAAAATTAAGAGATTATTTGGATTAAGAAAGAGGCGCCTATGGAACTATCAAAAAGACTTTATGCAGTTGCAAGTCTTGTGACAGAGGGCGCCTCTGTTGCAGATATTGGAACTGATCATGGTTATATTCCTATTTATTTGACTGAGCAAAAGATTGCATCAAAAGTGATAGCATTGGATATTAACAAAGGTCCATTGGAACGGGCAAGGATGCATATTATTGGGCATGGATTGAAAGATCAGATCGAGACAAGATTATCAGATGGACTTAAAGCGGTAGATCCAGGTGAAGTTGATACTATGATAGCGGCTGGCATGGGTGGAGGACTTGTGATTAAGATCCTGGAAGAAGGAAAAGATGTTGTTGATCAACTATATACTTGTATTCTTCAGCCACAGTCTGAGATACAGAGGGTTCGAGAATATCTGGCCACGAACCATCTTAAGATTATTGCGGAAGATATGGTGGAGGAAGATGGAAAGTTCTACCCTATGATGAAGGTGGTTCATGGGGAAGTTCAGCCTTACACTAGGTGTGAATGTCTTTATGGAAGATGCTTGCTGCAGCAGAGACATCCTGTCTTGGAAAAATACCTTCACAGGGAGATGGCAATCAGAGAAAGTATATTTCGTCAGTTGGAAAAAAGAAAAAACAGTGAGAGTGCAGCCGCTCGAATGGAAGAGATGCGAAAAGAAATTATCCTGATTGATCAGGCGCTGGGATATTTTCGCGAAAAAAAGTGATTATTCAAGGAGGGGCAGATACAACGATGATTTGCAAAGAGATTATAAAAATCATTGAAAATGCTTATTCCAGAGCGTATGCACTGGAATGGGACAATGTGGGACTTTTGGCTGGCAGAGATGACAAGGAAGTACAGCGTATCTATGTGGCGCTGGATGCAACAGATGAAGTGATTGATGCGGCTTCTGCATACCATGCAGATATGTTGATAACCCACCATCCGTTAATTTTTAGTGGCTTGAAGAGAATCAATAATCAAGATTTTATTGGAAGACGTATCATAAAATTAATTCAGAATGACATATCCTATTATGCGATGCATACGAATTATGATGTAAAGGGAATGGCAGCGTTATCTGGAGAAAAAATGCAGTTTAAAGAGGCAGAAGTTCTGGAAGTTACGGCAGAAGACCCTGAAACAAATCTGCTGGAAGGAATTGGAAGAATTACAGAACTTACATCTCCAATTACTTTGCAGGTTTGTTGCCAGAAAGTGAAAGAAGCTTTTCAGTTAAACGAAGTGAAAGTATTTGGAGAGCTTGGACAGAAGGTGCAGAGAATTGCTATTTGTCCGGGCTCAGGAAAAAGTGTAATTCCAGAAGCGTTGAAAAGAAATGCAGATGTATTGATTACTGGTGATATTGGACATCATGAGGGAATTGACGCAAATGCACAGGGACTTGCTGTGATTGATGCTGGACATTATGGAATAGAACATATATTTATAGAGGATATGAAACAATATCTGGAAAAGAATCTGGAGGGAGTGGAAGTGATAGCCGCACCTGTCCGGCATCCTTTTCAAATGGTATAGAGCTTAGTGAGCAAAAAGGAGGCGCGCAATGGAAAAGGAAATGTATAACGTTCAGATTGGAGATGAAATCCGGCAGTATGAGTCTGGGACGACTTATCGGCAGATTGCGGAAGAATGGCAGGAGCAATATGAGAATGATATTGTTCTTGTGTTTGTGAACGGAAGATTGCAGGAACTTTTCAAAACGCTGAAAGAAGACTGCATCATACGATTTGAGACGACTGGAGACCCTATTGGACACAAGACGTATAAGAGAAGTATGAGTTTAATGCTGGTGAAAGCCATCTATGATGTAGCAGAGGTGGACACAATAAAAAAAGTAAGGATTCACTATTCTGTCAGCAAAGGGTATTATTGTACGATTGAAGGAAATGTGAACCTAAATCAAGAATTTTTAGCGCGGGTCGAAGCGAGAATGCAGGAAATGGTTTCTGTGGATATGCCTATTAATAAGCGTACGATTCATACTTCAGAGGCAATCGCTCTTTTTGGTCAACATGGGATGTATGATAAAGAAAGGTTGTTCCGTTATCGCCGCGTCTCGAAAGTAAATATCTATAGTATGAATGAGTTTGAAGATTATTATTATGGATATATGGTGCCAAGCGCTGGCTATCTCAAATATTTCAAATTATTTCTGTATGATGAGGGATTTGTGATTCAGATGCCTGAACAGTCTGCGCCAAAAGTTGTTCCCCCTTTTGAACCACAGAATAAATTATTCCAGGTATTAAAAGAGTCAACGAAGTGGGGCGATATGCAAGGGATTGAGACGGTCGGTGCATTGAATGATAAGATTACCAAAAGTGATGTGCATGAGACGGTTTTGGTGCAGGAGGCACTTCAAGAGAAAAAGATAGCCGAGATTGCCGCGCAGATTGCCAAGCGACCAGAATTGAAATTTATATTGATTGCGGGTCCTTCTTCATCTGGAAAAACAACATTTTCTCATCGCCTGTCTGTTCAGCTTCGGGCGAATGGTCTGGTACCGCATCCTATTGCAGTAGACAATTATTTTGTGGAAAGAGAGGAGAACCCAAGAGACGAGACGGGGGCCTATGATTATGAATGCCTGGAGGCTGTAGATGTAAAATTGTTTAATCAGCAGTTGCAGGATCTGCTTGCCGGAAAAGAAGTAGTGATTCCGAATTTTAATTTTGTGACAGGTCATAAGGAATATGGAACAAAAACGAAGAAACTTGGACCAAACGATGTCCTTGTGATTGAAGGGATTCATTGCCTGAATCCCAAATTAACAGAACATCTTCCGGATGAAAATAAGTTCCGGATTTATATCAGTGCGTTGACGCAATTAAATATTGATGAGCATAATCGTATTCCGACGACGGATGGACGGCTTCTCAGAAGGATTGTAAGAGATGCACGTACCAGAGGAGCCTCTGCTCAAAAAACAATCAATATGTGGCCGTCCGTAAGAAGAGGAGAAGAGAGGAACATATTCCCATATCAAGAAGAGGCAGATGTGATGTTTAATTCTGCGTTGATTTATGAATTAGCAGTGTTGAAAATCTATGTAGAACCTTTATTGTTTGGAATCAGCCCGGATGTACCGGAATATCAGGAAGCAAAACGTTTGTTGAAATTTCTGGATTATTTTGTAGGAATAGGAAGTGAAAATGTGCCGACAAATTCACTTCTGCGTGAATTTATCGGTGGAGGCTGTTTTCACGTATAATTATTATAATTAAGACGAGTGTTATAATAAAAAGCTCTGACGGATCAATGTATCTATCAGAGCTTTTTGAGTGTTAAACATTGGTATTAATCGTTGGAATGATAAATTGTTCTCAGGTGATCCATACGTGAAGCCATATTTGTCATCAGTAGATCGACAAGTGTAATAGCTGCCATTGATTCAACGACAACAACGGCTCTTGGAACAATTACAGGATCGTGACGACCGGTGATAGCAATAAGGGTATTTTGTAGATTTTTATCAATGGTTTCTTGCTCCTGGGAGATAGAAGGTGTTGGCTTGATTGCTGCCCTTAAAATGATAGGACTTCCATCGCTTAAACCACCCAATGTACCTCCGGCGTGATTTGTCTTCTTAGTAACTTTTCCATCTTCGGAATAGAAAGCATCATTATTACAGCTTCCTTTTGAAACGGAGGCCTGGAATCCATCGCCAATTTCGACTCCTTTTACAGCTCCGATTGACATGATAGCCTGTGCGAGTCTGGCGTCTAGTTTGTGGAAGACAGGGTCTCCAATTCCCACTGGCATTCCGTTGATTATGCACTCAATAATGCCTCCGGAAGAATCCTGACTTTTCATGCAATTCTCTAAATATTCACTTGCGATTTCAGCATATTTCTCATTCGGCATATAGAGCTTGTTGTTGGAAATACATGTGTAGTCGTAGTCAGATTCAGGGATTACAATATTACCGATAGCCTTTGTATAAGTAGTAATATGAATTCCGAGCTGTTCCAATATCTTTGAAGCAATTGCACCAGCGGCAACGCGACCAATAGTTTCTCTTCCAGAAGTCCTTCCGCCACCGCGATAATCACGAAATCCATATTTGCAGTCAAAAGTATAATCGGCATGTCCGGGACGATAGCAGTCTTTGATTTTGCCATAATCTCGAGAACGTTGATCTTCATTGTGGACAATTAAGGAAATTGGGGTACCGGTTGTGTATCCTTCAAAAATACCAGAAAGTATTTCCACTTGATCGGATTCGTTTCGGGCGGTCGTGAACTTACTCTGCCCAGGTTTCCGTCGATCTAAGAACTGCTGTATATCCTCTGGAGTGAGGGGGAGTCCTGCAGGACATCCGTCAACAACTACACCAATTGCTGGTCCGTGAGATTCTCCCCAGGTTGTGATTGTAAATAATGTTCCATATGTTGATCCTGCCATAGATAAATCTCCTTTTTTATTCTATATAATCAGATGTTTTATTTTCACATAGTCCATTATATTATAGAATAGAAAAAAAACACAACCAGCAATTGTATTCTCTTCAGGAAATCTTCATTTATTTTTGGCATTTTTTTCTGTACTTTTGAATATATGCATATTATAATAAAATGACATGATAATTATTATTGAGGTGTAAGGTGAATGGAAGATAGAGATAAAAAAGCTGATGAGATTGTAGAGGAGACCATGAAAGAAATTTTTGAAGATCTCAACAATTCAGAAGCTTTTCAAGAAACGGAAGATAAAAATGAAGAAATATATATGGATAGCGATGATATACCTTCTGATGACGATTCTTCTACAACAGAAGAATTAGAAGAAGATGATGATTTTGAAGATTCAGATGAGGAAGAAGATGATGATCAGGCAGATATGGAGGAGAAAGCGGCCAGAAAGAAAAAGCACAAAAAAACTGCTGCAATTATAATTGGAAGCATTTTTGGTGTTTTGCTGCTTATATATGTTGGATTTGCAATTTTCTTTAATAATCATTTTATGTTTTATACAAAGATTAACGGTATAGATTTTTCGTTGAAAAATGTTAGTCAGGTAGAAGCATATATGGAACAACAAGTAAAAGATTATGTTCTGACGTTGGAAGAATCTGATGGTGATAGAGAAGAAATCAATGGTTCTGATATTTCTTTGGAATATGTGCCTGGAGATGAATTAAAAAAACTTGTGAAAGAGCAGGATAATTTCTTGTGGATCACATCTTTATGGAATCATCCGGAGATTGAAGCAGAAGTTGGTGTGAAATACGATGCAGATTCGTTGGCTGCTATTATTAGTAATCTTGAGTGCATGAAGGAAGAGAATCAGACAGTTTCTGTAGATGCACATCCGGAATTTCAAAATGATCAATTTGTAGTTGTCCCTGAGGTTGTGGGGACTCAGATCAATATAGAAGTATTCAGTGAAAAAGTAGAAGAAGCGATTAATGGATTTCAGCCAACACTGGATCTCTATGAGACAGGATGTTATATATTGCCTAGATTTCTGTCTGATTCAGAGGAAGTCATTGCTGCAAAAGATGCTATGAACAGTTATCTTGGAGCTAATATTACTTATGATTTTAACCCTTATACTGAAGTAGTGGATGCATCTGTTATATCTCAATGGGTGAGTGTGGATGCAGATATGAATGTAACTTTTGATGAAGGGGCTGTCAGGGCATATGTACAGTCTCTGGCGGATAAGTATGATACCAAAGGAAAACCAAGAAACTTTACTACAGCGACCGGTAATGTGGTAACAGTTGAAGGTGGAAGTTATGGATGGAAGATTGATCAGGAAGCAGAGTATAATGCATTGATTGCGAATATTCAAAATGGTGAGACAGTGACAAGAGAGCCTAATTATGTCAGTCGTGCAGCCAGCCATGAAGGAAATGATGTAGGGAGTACATACGCAGAGGTGGATCTTACTGCACAGCAAATGTATTTTATACAGGATGGTCAGGTGGTTCTACAGTCAGGTGTTGTAACTGGTAACCCTAATAGAGGAAATGGAACCCCGCAGGGTGTCTATACTTTGGCTTATAAAGCATTAGATCAGACTTTAAGAGGTACAAAAAAGCCGGATGGAACATATGAATATGAGACTCCGGTGAAATATTGGATGCCGTTTAATGGAGGAATTGGCTTCCATGATGCTACCTGGCAATCGTCATTTGGAGGATCAAGGTATTTAACAAATGGCTCACATGGGTGTGTGAATTTGCCATATGATGTAGCCGGACAATTGTATAACCTGATATCAGCGGGAACTCCAGTAGTTTGCCATTATTAAATAGAATATTTTGAAGAATGAGGAAAAGACCATGTATGAATTGATAAAAAGAGATGGTCTTGCCAAAAGAGGAAGATTACATACAGTGCATGGGGTCATTGAGACCCCTGTATTTATGAATGTGGGAACAGCGGCTGCAATCAAGGGTGCAGTTTCTACGACTGATCTGCAAGAAATTAAAACGCAGGTAGAGCTTTCTAATACATATCATCTTCATGTTCGACCTGGAGATGAAGTGGTGAAAAAGTTAGGAGGACTTCATAAGTTTATGGTCTGGGACAAGCCGATTTTGACCGATTCCGGCGGATTCCAGGTTTTTTCTCTGGCAGGACTTAGAAAAATTAAAGAAGAAGGTGTTTATTTTAATTCTCATATTGATGGAAGAAAGATCTTCATGGGACCGGAGCAGAGTATGCAGATTCAATCGAATCTGGCCTCTACCATTGCCATGGCATTTGATGAGTGCCCTTCTAGTGTAGCGGAAAAAGAGTATATTGAAAATTCTGTAGACAGAACAACACGATGGCTGAAACGATGTAAAGAAGAGATGGATAGGCTGAATCAACTGCCGGATACGATTAATCAACA
This sequence comes from Bariatricus sp. SGI.161, assembly GCF_050313695.1. NCBI lineage: Bacteria > Bacillati > Bacillota > Clostridia > Lachnospirales > Lachnospiraceae > Bariatricus > Bariatricus sp. SGI.161. Next base: position 52,701 of record NZ_JBNPLX010000001.1, on the reverse strand, counting down.
TCAGATGTTATTTGGAATTAATCAGGGTGGTATCTATGAAGATATCCGTATTCGACATGCACAGGAAATTGCAGAATTGAATCTCGATGGATATGCTGTCGGAGGGCTGGCTGTTGGAGAGTCTCACGAAGATATGTATCGAATTCTGGATGCAGTTGTTCCGTATCTTCCGGTAGATAAGCCAACCTATCTTATGGGGGTAGGAACTCCGGTGAATATATTAGAAGCTGTTGATCGTGGTGTTGATTTTTTTGACTGTGTTTATCCAAGCAGGAATGGCCGCCATGGGCATGTATATACCAATCAAGGTAAACTTAATCTATTTAATGCAAAATATGAGTTGGATGACAGTCCAATAGAAGAAGGTTGCCAATGCCCTGCATGTCGTACTTATTCCCGGGCATATATCAGACATTTGCTGAAGGCAAAAGAGATGCTGGGGATGCGCTTATGCGTACTTCACAATTTGTATTTTTACAATACAATGATGGAAGAGATTCGTCAGGCCATTGATGAAGGAAATTATCAGGAGTATAAAAAAAGAAAAATTGCCGGTATGTTGAAAAAAGAAGCATAAAAAATGATGAATTCAAGAAAATTACTTGATGAAAGTTGCAATATTGTGTATGATAGCAATAGTGTTTAAAGATATTAGGAGGAATTAATATGTACGCATTAGCATCACAAAGTTCAGGTGGAAGCTGGGTATTACTGATTATTGTATATGCAGTTATTTTTGGTGGTTTTTGGTTTATTTTTATAAGGCCACAGAAAAAGGAGCAGAAAAGAGTTCAGGCAATGATCTCAGAGATGGAAGTCGGAGATACAGTATTGACAACAAGTGGTTTCTATGGTGTTATTATTGATATCAGCGAAGAAGATGTCATTGTAGAATTCGGAAGCAACAGGAATTGCCGTATCCCAATGCAGAAAGCAGCAATAGCACAAGTAGAAAAAGCTTCAGCAGAATAAAAGGAAAACGTAAAAAGACCCTTAATCAAAAGGGGTCTTTTTTTGTTGCTTTGGAGGAGGCGCGAAAGGATTTTTGGGAAAATTCCTGTTCCCCTGTAGATTGCACAAAATTAGATACATAGCTTTAAATGATAATTACTGTCTATAATCCCGTTGATATTTTTTTCACAAGATGATATACTGTGCGGGCAAACGGTAATAAGTAGAGAAAGAAAGGGGATAAAAGTCAATGAGACAATGTGAACAGTGGATAGGATTTGAAGGCAAAAATTGGAGAAATTCTGTTGACGTCCGTGATTTTATTCAGAATAATTACAAACCTTATGAAGGAGATGAGTCTTTTCTGGTTGGTCCGACAGATGCAACGAATCAGTTATGGGGTAAGTTGCAGGAACTGCAAAAAGAAGAGCGTGCAAAGGGCGGCGTTCTTGATATGGAGACAGAAATTGTATCAGGACTTACTGCATATGGACCTGGCTACATTAGTGAAGATTTAAAGGATCTGGAAAAGGTGGTAGGCCTGCAGACGGATAAACCACTTAAGAGAGCATTTATGCCTTATGGGGGAATCAAGATGGCAGAGCAGGCTTGTACTACTTATGGGTATCAACCAAGCGAGAAGCTTCATGAGATTTTTACAAAATATCATAAAACACATAATCAGGGAGTATTTGATATCTATACACCTGAGATGAAGAAGGCGCGTCATAATAAGATTATAACAGGTCTTCCGGACACATATGGAAGAGGACGTATTGTTGGTGATTATCGTCGAGTGGCTCTGTATGGTATTGATTTTCTGATTGAGAAGAAACATTATGATTTTGAGCGTTACGCAAGACATGGAATGAAAGGAACGGATTTCCGCCTTCGTGAAGAGATTGCTGATCAGATCCGTGCTTTGGAGCAGATGAAAGAAATGGCAGCTGTATATGGATTCGATATTTCTAAACCTGCGAAAGATGCAAAGGAAGCAGTACAGTGGTTGTATTTTGGATATCTTGCAGCAATCAAGACTCAGAATGGTGCGGCCATGAGTGTTGGGCGTATTTCTACTTTCCTGGACATTTATATTGAAAGAGATCTTCAGAATGGAACTCTGACAGAAGCGGAAGCACAGGAATTAATTGACCATATGGTCATGAAATTCAGAATGGTTAAATTCGCAAGAATTCCTTCTTATAATGAATTGTTCTCTGGAGACCCGGTATGGGCAACTCTGGAAGTGGCAGGTCTGGGACAGGATGGACGTTCTATGGTAACAAAGAATGACTACCGTTTTCTCCATACATTGGAAAATATGGGACCATCACCAGAGCCGAACCTGACGGTTCTCTATTCTGAGAGATTGCCTGAAAACTTCAAGAAGTATGCAGCGCATATTTCCGTGACGACAAGTTCTATTCAGTATGAAAATGATGATGTAATGCGTCCGGTATGGGGAGATGATTACAGTATCTGTTGTTGCGTATCTGCGACTCAGACCGGAAAAGAGATTCAGTTCTTTGGTGCACGTGCGAACCTCGCAAAATGCCTGTTATATGCAATTAACGGTGGTATTGATGAAAAATCAAAACAGCAGGTAGGACCGGCATATCAGCCGATTACAGCTGAATATCTTGACTATGATGAAGTAATGGAAAAATATGATGCAATGATGGAATGGCTGTCAAAATTATATGTAGATACCTTGAATATGATTCATTATATGCATGATAAGTATTACTATGAAGCAGCTGAAATGGCGTTGATTGATACAGATGTCAGACGTACATTTGCAACAGGAATTGCAGGATTCTCACATGTGGTAGATTCTCTGAGTGCTATTAAGTATGCTAAAGTAAAAGTGCTTCGTGATGAGAATGGTCTTGCCATAGGATTTGAGCCAGAAGGAGAATTCCCAAGATACGGGAATGATGATGACCGCGCCGATGATATTGCAATCTGGATTCTGAAGACATTTATGCATAAACTGAGCAAATGCCATACATACAGAGATTCTGAACCAACAACTTCTATTCTTACGATTACATCCAATGTTGTATACGGTAAGGCAACAGGATCTCTCCCAGACGGAAGAAAAGCTGGTGAGCCGCTTGCGCCAGGTGCCAACCCATCTTATGGTGCGGAAAAGAACGGACTTCTTGCATCATTGAATTCTGTAGCTAAGCTTCCATATGAACTTGCGCTGGATGGCATATCTAATACACAGACCATTAGTCCAGGTGCGCTGGGACACGATGACAAAGAGCGTACAGAGAATCTGGTAAATGTAATGGATGGATATTTCAGACAGGGAGCTCATCATCTGAACGTGAACGTATTTGGTACAGAGAAATTGATTGACGCTATGGAGCATCCGGAAAAACCAGAATATGCTAATTTTACGATCCGAGTATCAGGATATGCTGTAAAATTCATTGACCTGACACGTGAGCAGCAGATGGATGTTATTGCAAGAACATGCCATAAGGAAATGTAATTATATACAAACGTAAACTTGAAACTATGGTTAAAAAGGGCAAGATAATGACAAAAGGATATGTTCATTCTTTGGAAAGCTTTGGATCTGTAGATGGACCAGGCGTCCGATTTGTGATATTTACGGCCGGCTGTGCCATGCGCTGCCAGTTCTGTCATAATCCGGATACCTGGAATCTGCAGTCGGGGACGATCTATACAGCAGACGAACTGATTGAAAAGGCATTAAGATACCGTTCTTACTGGGGAAGTACGGGAGGTATTACCGTCAGTGGAGGAGAACCCCTCTTGCAAATAGATTTTTTGTCAGAGTTATTTCAGAAGGCGAAAGCAAAAGGGATTCACACAACGTTGGATACCAGCGGTAATCCATTTACAAGAGAAGAGCCATTCTTTGACAAATTTCAAAAACTCATGGAGTACACCGATTTGATTCTGTTGGACGTTAAGCATATAGATGATGAGCAGCATAGAATCCTCACCGGATGTACTAATGAAAATATTTTGGACCTGGCGAAGTACTTGTCTGATATTAAAAAACCAGTCTGGATCAGACACGTTTTAGTACCAGAACGAAATGATAAAAACGAGTATCTGATGAAACTACATCAATTTATTGAAACACTTGATAATGTAGAAAAAGTAGAAGTACTTCCATACCATACTTTAGGAGTATACAAATGGAAAGAACTTGGAATAGAATATGAGTTGAAAGATATTGCTCCGCCAACGCAGGAGCGGATAAAGAATGCAAATCTGATATTGGGGACGGAGGAAATTTAAATTTCCTCCGTCCCCAATTAAATATTCTTACATCTTTGAGCATAAAGTATTGTGATAAGAATTAGAGTGTGTAGGAATTGGAATGAAGAAGCAGAGGATTATTGTGATGTTGTGTCTGATAGTTATGGTGAGTGGCATATATAGTTATCAGATATCGCAATCGAGAACTGTAGAGACTGTGGATTTGATGAAGGATGAGAATAAAACTTTTATCCAGTGGGTGGAATTTAATGTAACTTGTGATGCAATGAAACAGGCCTATGAATATGATGTAAAGACTTATGGGGAGAAGATTCATCTGAACTGGGTGGAGCTATTGGCATATTTGGGGGCAAAATATGGTGGTGATTTTTCAAATTATCAATCAAAGGATATGAAAGAAATCGCAGATTTGTTAGTGGAGGGAAAGATTTCAGTTAATGAACTGTCAAAAAATATGCAGTATTTTGACTATTACCGGGAAGCTTATGGTGCTGTGCTGGATGGCTTGGTAGGGGCCTATGAGATGGAACAGCCTAAAGAAGATAAAACAACTGAAAAGGTTTGGAAAAAAGTATATGGTCTTAAAGGGTTTCACCCTATTGCAAAAGGATTCCCATATTCTGATTATGATGATTTTGGGGTGTCTAGAAGTTATGGATATCAGAGAAATCATCTGGGACATGATATGATGGGGCAAGTCGGAACACCGGTGATTACGGTGGAATCAGGGTATGTTGAAGAGCTTGGATGGAATCAATATGGTGGATGGCGTGTCGGAATCAATAGCTTTGATGGCAGACGTTACTATTATTATGCACATCTCAGGCAGAACCGTCCTTATGCGGAGGGATTAAAAAAAGGAGATATTGTGCAGGCAGGAGATGTCATTGGATATATTGGAAGGACTGGATACAGTACAGAAGAAAATGTAAATAACATTGATGAATATCATTTGCATTTTGGTCTTCAATTAATATTTGATGAATCACAGCGAGAAGGAGATAATGAGATCTGGATCAATTGTTATGAATTGGTCAGATTTCTTTATCAGCATCAGTCAGAAGTGCAACGAAATGATGAGACGAAAGAATGGACGCGATTATATCAGATGAAAGACCCTGCTATTGAGTAATGTAAAGATGAAAAGGATTTTACTGATTGAATTTGCATAAATATACTTGACTTACATTATAATTATAAACAATTTCTGATAAATATCTATTTCTAAGATGTAAAAACTGCATGAATCGACATTGAATCGACAATTTAGTCAATTAAAGTCTTGAAACATGAATAGAAATAAGATAATATAAGTGGTAAAGATTTTTTGTCTTAGGAAGGATGAGAATTATGAACCTGAAAATTGGAGTTATTAAAGGGGATGGAATCGGACCGGAGATTGTAGCGGAAGCCATGAAAGTGTTGGATAAAGTTGCAGAAGTATACGGACATACCTGTGACTACACACAACTTTTAATGGGAGGAGCATCTATAGATGTACATGGGGAGCCGCTTACAGATGAGACAGTAGCAACGGCGAAATCCTGTGATGCAGTGTTGATGGGATCCATTGGGGGAGATGCCAAGACTTCACCATGGTATCAGTTGGAACCATCCAAAAGACCTGAAGCAGGCCTTTTAAGAATTCGCAAGGAACTGAATCTATTTGCTAACTTAAGACCTGCAATTTTGTACGATGAATTAAAAGGTGCATGCCCGTTAAAAGAAGAGATTACAGAAGGTGGTTTTGACCTGATGATCATGAGAGAATTGACGGGTGGTCTCTATTTCGGTGAAAGAAAGACTGTTGAAGAAAATGGCGTTATGACGGCGTACGATTCCCTTACATATAATGAAAATGAGATTCGTCGTATTGCCAAACGTGGTTTTGATATTGCGATGAAAAGAAGAAAAAAAGTGACCAGTGTTGATAAGGCAAATGTGTTAGATTCTTCCAGACTCTGGAGGAAAATTGTAGAAGAAGTTGCCACAGAATATCCAGAAGTGACATTGGAACATATGTTAGTTGATAACTGTGCAATGCAGCTTGTAAAAGATCCAAAACAGTTTGACGTAGTACTGACAGAAAATATGTTTGGCGATATTCTGTCTGACGAAGCAAGTATGGTTACTGGATCCATCGGAATGCTTGCAAGTGCAAGCCTTAACGAGACCAAATTCGGTCTTTACGAACCAAGCGGTGGATCTGCACCAGATATTGCGGGTAAAGGAATTGCCAATCCGATTGCAACCATTCTATCTGCAGCTATGATGCTACGCTTCAGTTTTGATTTAGATCAGGAAGCAGATGCAATTGAAGCAGCAGTCCAAAAAGTGCTGAAAAAAGGATATCGGACCATTGATATTATGTCTGATGGAAAGAAACAAATCGGTACAGTCGAGATGGGAGATCTGATTGCAAGTTACATTTAGGTACAGGGCATTTAACATTTAGGTACACCACAAAATTAATATAGGGACGTAGTATTTTTTAAAAATACTACGTCCCCAGGAGGATAGATATGAGAAGTGATACAGTTACAAAAGGGAAACAGCAGGCGCCTCATCGTTCTTTATTTAACGCATTGGGGCTTACAAAAGAGGAGATGGAGAGACCGTTAGTAGGTATTGTCAGCTCTTATAATGAGATCGTTCCGGGGCATATGAACCTGGATAAAATCGTGAATGCAGTCAAGCAGGGAGTTGCCATGGCAGGGGGAACGCCAATTGTATTTCCGGCAATTGCAGTATGTGATGGAATTGCGATGGGACATATTGGTATGAAGTATTCTCTGGTCACCAGAGATCTTATCGCGGATTCTACGGAAGCTATGGCAATGGCACATCAGTTTGATGCATTGGTCATGGTACCGAATTGTGATAAGAATGTGCCAGGACTTTTGATGGCTGCAGCCAGAATTAATGTGCCGACAATTTTTGTGAGCGGTGGCCCAATGCTGGCTGGACATGTAATGGGACAGAAGAGAAGCCTTTCCAGTATGTTTGAAGCAGTTGGAGCAAATGCAGCGGGTACCCTTTCGGATGAGGGATTGTGTGAATTTGAAAATAAAGTTTGTCCGACATGTGGTTCTTGTTCCGGTATGTATACTGCGAACAGCATGAATTGTCTGACGGAAGTGTTGGGTATGGGCCTTGGTGGAAATGGTACTATTCCAGCGGTATATTCAGAAAGAATCCGCCTTGCAAAACAAGCAGGCATGAAGGTTATGGAACTTTGGGAGAAGAATATTTGTCCGAGAGATATTATGACAGAGGATGCAATTTTAAATGCGTTAACTGTGGATATGGCATTGGGATGTTCAACAAATAGTATGTTGCATCTTCCAGCAATTGCACATGAGATTGGCATGGACTTTGAAATCGATTTTGCAAATGGAATCAGTGAGAAGACTCCAAATTTGTGTCACCTCGCACCGGCTGGCCCAACTTATATGGAAGATCTTAACGAAGCTGGTGGTGTTTATGCCGTTATGAATGAATTGAACAAGAAAGGTCTCCTTCATACAGAATGTATGACCGTTACCGGTAAGACAGTAGGTGAAAATATCAAAGATGCAGTCAATAAGAACCCGGAAGTTATTCGTCCAATCGATAACCCTTATTCTCAGACTGGCGGTCTTGCAGTATTAAAAGGAAATCTTGCGCCGGATGGAAGCGTTGTAAAACGTTCTGCAGTAGTGGAAGAGATGTTAGTGCACGAAGGACCTGCAAGAGTATTTGATTGTGAAGAAGATGCAATTGATGCAATCAAAGGCGGTAAGATTGTCGCTGGTGATGTTGTTGTTATTCGCTATGAAGGGCCAAAAGGCGGACCGGGTATGAGAGAAATGTTAAATCCGACTTCTGCAATTGCAGGAATGGGTCTTGGTTCTAGTGTGGCATTAATTACAGACGGCCGATTTAGCGGAGCATCCAGAGGAGCATCTATCGGTCATGTGTCACCGGAAGCGGCAGTCGGTGGACCAATCGCATTGGTAGAAGAAGGCGATATTATCAAGATTGACATTCCTAACCTGAAGTTAGAAATCGATGTTTCTGATGAAGAGCTGGCAAAGAGAAAAGAAGCATGGAAACCAAGAGAGCCAAAAGTAACAACTGGCTATCTGGCAAGATATGCATCTATGGTGACATCCGGAAACCGTGGGGCAATTCTGGAAATACCAAAGAATTAAGAAAAGATACTATAGATAGAACAGGAGAGCTTAAGGTATGCAATTGACAGGATCACAGATCGTAATCGAATGTTTGAAAGAACAAGGCGTGGATACCGTATTTGGATATCCAGGCGGAGCAATTTTGAATGTATACGATGAATTATATAAACATAGTGATGAGATCACCCATATCCTGACCTCACACGAGCAAGGAGCAGCTCATGCTGCAGATGGATATGCAAGAGCAACCGGAAAAGTTGGTGTATGTTTTGCCACCAGTGGGCCGGGAGCTACCAACCTGGTTACAGGAATTGCTACAGCATATATGGATTCTATTCCGATTGTAGCTATTACTTGTAATGTTGGAGTATCACTTCTTGGAAAAGATAGTTTTCAAGAGATCGATATTGCTGGAATTACTATGCCGATTACAAAGCATAATTTCATTGTCAAAGATGTAAAAAATCTTGCAGATACCATACGTAAGGCATTTGTTATTGCCAAAAAAGGAAGACCAGGTCCAGTTTTGATTGATATTCCAAAGGATGTGACTGCAAACAAGGCTGAGTATAAAAAAGCAGAGATTAAACCGGTAGTACCATCCACTGATATTTGCGAAGAAGATATCCAATCTGCATTGAAAATGATATCCAAGGCAAAGAAACCATACATATTTGTTGGTGGCGGGGCTGTATTATCTGGTGCCAGTGAAGAACTTTATACATTTGTAAAAAAAGTAGATGCACCAGTTACAGATTCCTTGATGGGAAAAGGAGCCTTCCCGGGAACAGATCCATTATATACAGGAATGTTGGGAATGCATGGAACTAAGACGTCCAATTATGGAGTTAGCGAATGTGATTTATTGATAGTAATCGGTGCAAGATTCAGTGACCGTGTAACAGGAAATGCAAAAAAATTTGCCAAAAATGCTAAAATCTTACAGTTTGATGTAGATGCGGCAGAAATGAATAAGAATGTTCTGATTACAGATGGAGTGGTAGGAGATATCAAAGTTGTTCTCAGTATTCTCAATGAACGTCTGGAACAGCAGAGCCACCCAGAATGGATAGAAAAGATCATGGATTATAAGAAGCGTTATCCATTATCTTATCATCCAGATATGTTAACAGGACCGTATGTTGTGGAAGAAATCTATCGTCAGACTCAGGGAGATGCAATTATTGTAACAGAAGTAGGACAGCATCAGATGTGGGCAGCACAGTTTTATAAATATACAAAACCGAGAACATTGTTGACTTCCGGAGGTCTTGGAACAATGGGGTATGGTCTTGGAGCATCCTTGGGTGCCAAGACAGGAATGCCAGACAAGACAGTAGTGAATATCGCCGGAGATGGTTGTTTCCGTATGAACATGAATGAAATTGCAACAGCTGTACGGCATAATATCCCGGTTATTCAAGTTGTAATCAATAACCATGTACTCGGAATGGTACGTCAATGGCAGAATCTATTCTATGAACAGAGATATTCGGCGACAGTTTTGAATGATGCTGTAGATTTTGTAAAACTTGCTGAAGCTATGGGTGCAGTTGGATTAAGAGCGACTACGAGAGATGAATTTAAAGAAGCGTTTGAAAAAGCTCTGTCTCTTGGAAAACCAGTAGTCATTGACTGTCAGATTGACTGTGACGAAAAGGTATGGCCAATGGTCGCACCGGGAGCAGCCATCAGTGAAGCGTTTGATGAAAAAGACTTGAAGGGAAAAAATAACTAATAAAGAAAATGGAGGAACTTGAAATGAGCAGAGTGTACAATTTTTCAGCAGGACCGGCAGTCTTACCGGAAGAGGTATTAAGAGAAGCAGCAGAAGAGATGTTAGATTATAATGGAACTGGAATGTCCGTGATGGAAATGAGTCACCGCTCGAAAGCGTTTCAGGAGATTATTGAAACTGCAGAGGCTGATATCCGCGAGTTGATGAATATACCGGATAATTATAAGGTATTATTCCTGCAAGGCGGAGCATCTCAGCAGTTTGCCATGATTCCAATGAATTTAATGAAAAATGGCGTGGCAGATTATATCGTAACAGGTCAGTGGGCGAAAAAAGCCGCTGCCGAGGCGGAAAAATATGGAAAAGTAAATATTGTCGCATCTTCTGCAGATAAGACATTCAGTTATATTCCAGATTGCTCTGATCTGCCGATATCAGAAGATGCAGATTACGTATATATCTGTGAGAATAATACAATCTATGGAACTAAGTACAAAGAACTTCCAAATACAAAAGGTAAGATTCTGGTAGCAGATGTATCCTCATGCTTCCTATCAGAGCCAATAGATGTTACAAAATACGGAGTCGTATATGGAGGTGTCCAGAAGAACGTAGGACCTGCAGGTACTGTTATCGTGATTATCAGAGAAGATCTGATTACAGATGATGTTCTTCCAGGAACACCGACAATGTTGAAGTATAAGACACATGCAGATGCAGGTTCTTTATACAATACACCGCCGGCTTATGGCATTTATATCTGCGGAAAGGTATTTAAATGGCTGAAAAAACAAGGTGGTCTTGAAGCAATGAAAGAGCACAATGAAAAGAAGGCAAAGATTCTCTATGATTTTCTGGATCAAAGCAAACTGTTCAAGGGAACAGTTGTGCCAAAAGATCGTTCTCTTATGAATGTACCATTTGTGACTGGCGACGCTGACCTGGATGCAAAATTCGTAAAAGAAGCTAAAGAAGCTGGATTAGAGAATCTGAAAGGCCATCGTACAGTAGGTGGAATGCGTGCAAGTATTTATAATGCAATGCCTGTAGAAGGTGTAGAAACATTAGTAGCATTTATGAAGAAGTTTGAGGAGGAGAATTTATAATCATGTATAAATATCATTGCTTAAATCCAATTTCTGGCATAGGGTTGGAAGAATTTACAGAAAATTATGCACCAGTAAGCGCAGCAGAAGATGCAGATGCTATTTTGGTAAGAAGTGCAGGAATGCATGAAATGGAATTTGCACCTGAGTTAAAGGCAATTGCAAGAGCAGGGGCAGGAGTTAATAATATTCCTCTGGATAAATGTGCTGAGAAAGGAATTGTTGTATTTAACACCCCAGGTGCCAATGCAAATGGAGTAAAAGAATTGGTTATTGCCGGAATGCTTCTGGCATCCAGGGATATCATTGGAGGAATCAACTGGGTACAGGAAAATGAAGAAGATGGCAATATCGCCAAAGATGCCGAAAAAGCCAAGAAAGCATTTGCCGGATGCGAACTCGAGGGTAAGAAGTTAGGTGTTATTGGTCTGGGAGCTATCGGTGTATTGGTAGCGAATGCAGCAACGAATCTTGGAATGGACGTATATGGATATGATCCATATGTATCTGTTGAATCGGCATGGAAATTATCCAGAAATATCCATCATGCGAAGACGGTAGATGAATTGTATAAGGATTGTGACTATATTACAATTCATGTGCCAGCACTTGACAGTACCAAAGGAATGATCGATAAAAATGCAATCGGTCTTATGAAAAAGGGTGTTGTTGTTCTGAATTTTGCAAGAAATGTTCTAGTTGATGAAGAGGCAATGGTAGATGCATTGGTATCCGGGCATGTAAAACATTATGTATCTGATTTCCCGACGCCTATTACAGCAGGAGTGAAAGGAGCAATTGTGATACCGCATCTTGGCGCTTCTACAGAAGAATCAGAAGATAATTGCGCAAAGATGGCAGTAAAAGAACTGAGAAATTATCTTGAGCATGGCAACATCAAAAACTCTGTAAATTACCCGGATTGTGACATGGGATACAGAGGAGAAAATACAAGAATTCTTCTCCTTCATCACAACGTTCCAAATATGATTGGACAGTTTACCAAGATTCTTGCAGACGACAACATGAACATTGCAGATATGACTAACAAGAGTAAAGGCGGATACGCATATACGATGATTGATATTGATTCAGATGTGCCGGAGAAAGTTGTAGAAGATCTGAAAAAAGTAGGAGAAGTATTGCGGGTTCGTGTTTTAAGATAGGAATTTAGTTGAGTTAGTTGGTAATTGGGTGTGTACGGCGCAAGGGAGTTGGATAGGCTGGTCTGTATCCGATATCCTTCGCCAAGAATCCATAACATAAAGAAGAGTTGCAATTTCGTGACCGGACTGATTCACCGAGAAATTTGGATAATTTCTCGATTCAGCAGTCCTTTCGAATTTGGCTGGATGCCAAATTCTCACACGGAATTGCAACTCTTTTTTCTGTAACGGATTCTATCGCTTGGCTGGACGGATACAGACCAGCCTATCCAGCTCCCTTGCGCCTGACATTCCCAATTAATGAACGAACTCATCTGGAGGAATTCATGGCGCGAAGCGCAATGGGGAGCGATGTTTTTATACTATTTATCATTATTTCAATGGAAGAATCAGTTAGTTATTCTGCCAGTTTTTTGACAATATCTTTACTATGATTTTTCCCTCTGCATGACGCGCAGGAATTCTCCTGGATGAGGAAGTTACGGATTTGGGGGATGTCAGGCGAGAAGATGGATGGCAAACATCCCATCCATCCTCTCGCCGTACACACCCAATTACCAACTAACTCAACTAAATTCCCAATGACTCATTATGCTTTTTTAACAGTGCATGAATCTTATCTGTTGGATTTAATACAGCTCCAATGGAAATATCATGGTTCAGTGCATCAATGATTAATGCGATGAATTTGCTCATATCTGCAACTACAAAATATGGTTTTTCATAAGCAACCGGAGGCAGATATGTGAGATTAGTCGTAATAACACGGTCGATGTAACCCTTGTTATAATAATCGTCAAAAATATCGAAACCTTCTGTAAATAATCCAAAAGCAGTGCAGACAAATACACGGCTTGCTCCTCGTTCTTTGATCTGTCTTGCAACGTCCAGCATACTTTCGCCGGAAGATATCATGTCGTCAATTATAATGATATCTTTACCATGGATATCGTCGCCCAAAAATTCATGTGCTACAATAGGATTCTTACCGTTAATGATAGTAGAGTAGTCACGACGCTTGTAAAACATACCCATGTTGACACCCAGTACGTTAGAAAAATATACCGCACGATGCATTGCACCCTCATCAGGGCTGACGATCATTAAGTGTTCTTTATCTACAATTAACTCCGGTTCTGCACGCAGAAGGGCTTTCATGAACTGATACGGAGGATTAAAGTTATCGAATCCATGTAGTGGGATGGAATTCTGCACTCTGGGATCATGCGCATCGAATGTAAGAATGTTATCGACGCCCATATCAATCAATTCCTGGAGTGCCAGAGCACAATCTAGAGATTCACGTTTGGTACGTTTATGCTGGCGGCTTTCATATAAGAATGGCATAATGACATTTAGACGATGTGCTTTACCGTTAGCAGCCGAGATAATACGTTTTAAGTCTTGATAATGATCATCCGGAGACATGTGATTAAGATGTCCATTTACCTTGTAAGTCAGGCTGTAATTACATACATCAACCATGATGAACAGGTCTTTTCCTCGAATGGATTCACTAATTAGTCCCTTGGCTTCTCCAGAACCAAAACGCGGACAATTACATTTGACCAGATAGTTATCTAACTGATAACTGGAAAAAAGAGGGGAATCCAAAGATTCTTTTAATGTCTGCTGCCTAAATTGAACGATATAATCATTGACTTTTTGTCCAAGGTCTTTACATGAATCAAGAGCAGCAATTTTTAATGGCGCTATCGGAAGCGCATTTTCCATTAATTTAATATTCGGCATAGTAATCTCCTGTATTTTAGAATTTTATATTATGTTCTAAGTTATTTATATCACTTTTACTATAAAAAGGTCAACTACAGATTGGACTATTTGAAGAAGGTGTGCTATAGTAATGACAAAAGTTCATAAGGAGCAAATGTATGAAGCATGAGCATATGATAAAAGATGTCTTGCCGGGAAGCATTGCAGATGAATTAGGAATTGAGGCAGGAGATAAATTAATTTCTATAAATAATAATGAAATTGAAGATGTGTTCGATTATCATTTTTATGTTAATGATGAAGAGTTAGTTCTTTTGATTGAAAAGCCAAATGGTGAAGAATGGGAACTTGAGATAGAGAAAGATTACGAAGAAGATTTGGGAATTGAGTTTGAACAGGGGTTGATGGATGAATATCGCTCTTGCCATAATAAATGCATGTTCTGTTTCATTGATCAGATGCCGGAGGGAATGCGAGATACCTTATATTTTAAAGATGATGACTCCAGACTTTCTTTTTTACAGGGGAATTATGTGACACTGACAAATATGAGTGATCATGATATAGAACGTATTGTTCGTTATCATTTGGAGCCAATTAATATCTCTTTTCAGACAACAAATCCAGAGCTGCGTTGTAAGATGCTCCATAACCGTTTCGCCGGAGATGCTTTAAAAAAAGTGGATACACTGTATGAGAGCGGGATTCAGATGAATGGGCAGATTGTATTATGTAAAGGAATTAATGATGGCGAGGAGTTAGAAAGAAGCATTCGAGATTTATCAAAATATGTTCCGTGCCTGCAAAGCGTATCTGTTGTACCGGTAGGGCTTACCAAATACAGAGAGGGTCTGTATCCTTTGGAACCATTTACCCGTGAGGATGCAGTCAAGATCTTAGATACGATCCATAGGTGGCAGGACAAGTTCTACGAAGAATATGGAATCCATTTTATTCATGCCGGAGATGAATGGTATATTTTAGCAGGAGAAGAGATGCCAGAAGAAGAGCGGTATGATGGATATCTGCAGCTGGAGAATGGTGTGGGAATGTTGCGGTTGTTGGAAAATGAATTCGAAGAAGCTTATGAAAAAGTAGATGGGGATGATCGCGACAGGGAACTTTCAATTGCGACAGGGTTTCTGGCATATCCATATATACAAAAGATGGCTTCCAGGATAGAAGAGAAGTATTCCAATACCCAAATACATGTCTATCCGATTCGCAATGATTTTTTCGGAGAATTGATTACAGTGTCCGGATTGATTACAGGTCAGGATTTGATTCATCAGTTACAGAATCAAAAGCTGGGGGACAGATTATTGTTGCCATGTAACATGTTCCGCAGTCAGGAAGAGGTGTTTTTGGATGATATTACGCTTGCGCAGGTGGAAGATGCTTTACAAGTGCGGGCAGATATTGTAAAATCAAGCGGACAAGATTTTATAGATGTTATTGTCAATGAGATATTAGAATAGGAGTTTTAACATGAGTAAACCAGTTGTGGCTATTGTGGGGAGACCGAATGTCGGAAAATCAACTCTTTTTAATGTTTTAGCCGGTGAGATGATCTCAATTGTGAAAGATACGCCTGGTGTGACCAGAGACCGAATCTATGCAGATGTTTCCTGGCTGGATAAAGAATTTACCTTGATTGATACCGGTGGTATTGAACCGGAGAGTAAAGATATCATCTTATCACAGATGAGAGAACAGGCACAGATTGCGATTGATACTGCCGATGTAATCATATTTTTGACAGATGTCCGTCAAGGGCTTGTGGATTCAGATTCTAAAGTTGCAGATATGTTAAGAAGATCTGGAAAACCAATTGTTCTGGCAGTAAATAAAGTTGACAATTTTGATAAGTTTATGCCGGATGTCTATGAATTTTATAATCTTGGGATTGGAGACCCGATGCCAATATCAGCAGCATCCAGACTTGGAATGGGAGATATGCTGGATGAGGTAGCAAAGTATTTCCCAGAACATTCTGAGGAAGAAGAAGAGGATGAACGTCCGAGAGTAGCAATCGTAGGTAAGCCCAATGTTGGAAAGTCATCGATCATTAATAAGTTATTAGGTGAACAGAGAGTCATTGTATCCAATGTAGCCGGAACAACCAGAGATGCAATTGATACAGAGATTGTTCACGATGGAAAAGAATATGTTTTTATCGATACGGCAGGTCTTCGAAGAAAGAACAAGATTAAAGAAGAAATTGAACGTTATAGCATTATCCGCACGGTAACTGCTGTAGAACGGGCAGATGTGGTGCTGGTGGTCATTGATGCCACAGAAGGTGTCACAGAACAGGATGCAAAGATTGCAGGAATTGCCCATGAACGCGGAAAAGGAATTATCATAGTTGTCAATAAGTGGGATGCTATTGAGAAAAATGATAAGACTATGCGGGAATATGAGAATGAGATTCGGCGTGTGCTGTCATTTATGCCATATGCCGAAATCATGTATGTTTCTGCACAGACAGGGCAGCGTCTGCCTAAATTGTATGATATGATTGATATGATTATTGAAAATCAGACCATGCGTGTAGCAACGGGTGTTCTTAATGAAATCATGGCGGAGGCAGTAGCGATGCAGCAGCCTCCTTCTGACAAAGGAAAGAGACTAAAACTATATTATATTACGCAGGTGTCAGTTAAACCGCCAACATTCGTTATATTTGTAAATGACAAAGAATTGATGCATTTCTCATATACAAGATATCTTGAGAATAAGATTCGAGAGGCATTCGGATTCAGAGGAACGTCTCTGAAATTCTTTATTCGAGAAAGAAAGGAAAAGGATCACTAGTTATGGAACGTTTGATATGTGTAATGATCGGATATGTGTTTGGATTATTTCAGACAGGATATATATATGGGAAGATGCATAATATTGATATTCGTAAACAGGGAAGCGGCAATGCCGGGACAACCAATGCGCTTCGCACAATGGGTTGGAAAGCAGGCTTGGTTACCTTCCTTGGCGATTGTTTTAAATGTGTGTTTGCTGTGGTTATAGTTCATCTCCTTTATGGCAAGACCCATGCCGATATGATACCGCTTCTTGCAATGTATGCAGGTATGGGGGCAGTTCTTGGGCATAACTACCCATTTTATCTCAAATTTAAAGGAGGAAAAGGAATTGCGGCAACAGCAGGGCTTCTGGTCAGTACAACAAATGTGTGGATGGTACTGATCTGTCTGGTGGCATTTGTAGCAATTGTAGGCGTAACAAGATATGTTTCATTAGGTTCTCTTGCGGTTGTTATTATATATCTTGTGGAAGTTGTGGTATATGGACAGATGGGAGGATTTGGAGTGTCAGCGAATTATCTCTGGGAGATGTATGCGATTGCTGCGTTCTTGATGCTGTCAGCCTTCTTTAAACATAGAGCAAATATTCAAAGATTATTATCCGGCACGGAGAATAAATTAAGCGTCGGAAAAAATAAATAAGTAATAAAAGAAAGGAACGGATACGATTATGGCAAATGTAGGCATTATGGGAGCAGGAAGCTGGGGAACTGCTTTGGCACTTTTGCTCCACAAAAATGGTCATCAGGTAACGGTCTGGTCAATCAATGAAGATGAGGTAAAGATGCTTTCGGAAAAGAGGGAACATGAAAGTAAACTTCCTGGCGTTAAGATTCCAGAAGATATGATGTTCACAACGGATATCGAAAGCACTGTAAAGGGAAAAGATTTTGTGGTTCTTGCGGTTCCGTCTCCATTTACAAGAAGTACTTCTCGTAATATGTGTCCTTTTATTGCAGAAGGACAGATCATCGTGGATGTGGCAAAAGGAATCGAAGAAAGTACATTAATGACTCTTTCGCAGCAGATTGAGGAAGAGATACCTCAGGCAGATGTGGCAGTATTGTCAGGACCGAGCCATGCAGAGGAAGTAGGAAGAGGCCTTCCGACAACGGTTGTCATTGGGGCAAAAACTAAGGAGACGGCAGATTATCTTCAGGAAATGTTTATGAGTGAAGTGTTCCGTGTATATACAAGCCCGGATATTCTGGGAATGGAACTAGGTGGTTCACTTAAGAATGTTATTGCTCTGGCAGCTGGAATTGCAGATGGATTGGGATATGGTGATAACACAAAAGCAGCTCTTATTACCAGAGGAATTGCAGAGATTGCAAGACTCGGTGTTAAGATGGGCGGTGCAATTGAAAGTTTTACAGGACTTACAGGTATCGGTGATCTGATCGTAACATGTGCCAGTGTGCATAGCCGTAACCGAAAGGCAGGTTACCTTATAGGTCAGGGAATGAGTATGCAGGAGGCAATGGATGAAGTCAAGATGGTGGTTGAAGGTGTATATTCTACGAAAGCAGCTGTAAAATTAGGAGAAAAATATGATGTTTCGCTTCCAATCATCAATAAAGTAAATGAAGTATTATTTGAAAATAAAGATCCAAGAGAAGCTGTGAACGAGCTTATGCTTCGAGATAGTAAAGCTGAACATACTGCTTTACCTTGGAAAGAATAAAAAGAACGGAGGTTTTTAAAGACCTCCGTTCTTTTTTTCTATGAACTGTTTGAATTCATGAACAATAGGTGCCTGATATACATTTTTTAAAGTTGCCATGTAAAAAATGCGCTCCCAGGTGGAATTTGTAATCTCAATGATTTTAACTGGCATATTATTTAATGTTGGCATGTGTGGAATAATTGCGATTCCAAATCCAGCACTTACAAGATCTGCCACAATCTGGTCGTCGCCTATGGAGTAGGCAACTTTGGGACGTCCGCCACAATCTTCGAATAATTTGTCTATCACAGGTTCTAGTCCACTTTCTTTTGAGAACATAATCTGAGGATAAGGGAGAGTTTCTGCAAGATCTACAGAATCTCGATTTTCCAAGGGATGACCTTTGGGTACAATGAGCACCAGCTTTTGTTTGGAAATTGGAACAAAATCAATCAAAGGTTCATTTTCCTGCAGTGTACAGAAAGCGATATCATAGCGGCGTTTTTTTAATCCATGAAGAATATCTGAAGTCAATCCGGTAGATGTATGAAAATAGAAGTCAATTCCTTTATCCGGTTGTGAATCTAGAAAATCTTTTGCATGGCGAGAAACAATAGTACTGAGAGAAGGAAGCATGGCGATGTCAATATGTCCTTCACCGCTTCCCGTCATTTGTAACTTGTTAATACATGAATCCAGTATACAGAGCGAATGTTCAACATCATCTAGGAATGCCTGCCCGCATTTGGTCAGAACAACATTGCGACCATCTTTTTCGAATAATTTTACCCCAAGTTCTTTTTCGAGAGAAGAGATGGCATGACTGAGACTTGGTTGAGTGATTGATAATATCTCCGCTGCTTTCGTGTAATGTTCTAAGTGGGCCAGTGTTACAAAATATCTTAAATGATATAGATTCATAAGACTTCCCCTTTCGTCATTTGTTTGAGCATATCTTAACATGAACTTAAAATAAAATCCACGAATTTTATTGCCCCAACAATTAGTTCTATTATTAATGCCAGAATTGGGTAAAATGTATTGATAAATGTAATAATTTTTGATTGAAAATCTTGCGTTTATCCAGATATTGCCAGCTGATTTTCTTAGTCTAAATCAAAAATAGACCGCATATATTCTAACAGCATAGACGTAAAGGAGTCAGGACAATGGATCAGTATCATTTATACAAAGATATACAGGCAAGGACCAACGGAGAGATATACATAGGAGTTGTAGGACCGGTGCGGACGGGGAAATCAACATTTATCAAACGATTTATGGATGTTCTGGTATTACCACATATGAAGGATGAGCATGGCAAAGAACGGACAAGGGATGAATTGCCGCAGTCTGCTTCTGGACGTACTATTATGACAACAGAACCCAAATTCGTTCCTAAGGAAGCAGCCGAAATTCAGGTGTCAGATGATGTCACAGTGAAGGTGCGTTTGATTGATTGTGTGGGATATATGGTAGAAGGAGCATCAGGACATATTGAGGGGAATGAAGAAAGACAGGTAAAAACGCCTTGGTTCGATCATGAGATTCCCTTTACAAAAGCAGCAGCCATCGGAACCAGAAAGGTGATTCATGATCATGCAACGATAGGAATAGTAGTGACAACAGATGGCTCAATTACAGATATTCCAAAAGAAAATTATCGTGACGGAACCGAGAAAACAATCCGGGAGTTGCAGAGTATTGGCAAGCCATTTATTGTACTGGTTAATTCCAAGAAGCCATATGGGGATGAGGCAAAGCAGACCGTAGAAGAATGGGAAAAACAGATGGGGGTATGTGCATTACCGGTGAATTGTGAACAGTTAAAAGAAGAAGATATCATGCGGATTATGGAGGCTGTGCTCTATGAATTCCCAATATCAGAAATTCAATTCTATATTCCGAAATGGACAGAGATGCTCTCGAGAGATCATAAAATTAAGCAAGATATGTTGGTACATATAAAAAATGTTATGGGTCATTTTTGCGAGATTAAAGATGCTGTGGCCGGAATTGAGAAACCAGACAGTTCATATATAGAAGATATGAAAGTAGATTGTATCGAAATGGATACGGGATGTGTTAAAGTTCGGATTGCTGTAGCAGAGAAGTTTTATTATGAGATGTTGAGTGAATTGACAGGGACACATATAGCCGGACAATATGAATTGATTTCGACAATGAAAAGTCTGTCGGAGTTAAAAGCAGAATATGAAGGAGTACGAGATGCATTTTCTACTGTAAAGATGAAAGGGTATGGGATGGTCTGCCCGAAAAAAGAAGAGATTACATTAGAAGAACCGACGATTATTAAACAAGGTAACAAATACGGAGTTAAGATTCATTCAGAGGCCCCATCTATTCATCTGATCCGGGCTAATATTGAGACAGAAATAGCACCGATCGTGGGAAGTGAACAGCAAGCAGAAGATTTGATACGATATATTAAAGATACAAAGGAGCGGGAAGGAGGTATCTGGGGAACGAATATCTTTGGAAAATCCATTGAAGAACTGGTAATGGATGGAATGAGGAATAAGATGGCAATGATCAATGATGAAAGTCAGGAAAAACTCCAGGATACCATGCAGAAAATTGTAAATGACAGTAATGGCGGACTGGTATGCATCATCATCTGACACTTTATAGATTCCTGCATATATTATAGAGAAAAATAAATAACAGGAATATGCAAGATGATGGAAAATTATGTAACATTATCAATAGAAACACACCTGTTTTTTGCAAGAATCATGAAGGAACACGCATTGTTTCTTGAGGCAGGATTCCCATGCAAAGAAACACAGTGGATTCAAAGAGCAGACCGACTGCGTAATGAGTTCGAGAATCTGTTGCGTCAGGTCATACAGTTTAATTGTGGCCTGATGAACCATGAGATATTGAAATCACAAGAACTGGTCACACAGTTCACACTTCAGGCAGAGAGAAGAACCAGTCAGTTAACGGGAATTTCGATTGACCATAGAATTACAATGGCAGAACAACAGCTTGAAGCAGATTGTTCTGGCAATAGACACAAAAGAATGATACGTTCGATCGATCAGTTGAATCGAAAGGCTATTCATTTGTTGGATGAATTGATAGGATTTAAGGAAAGTATCTTAAGAGAAGTGGAGGAAGGATGTTTATTTACATTTAATTATCCATTGTTAATCCAGCACATTTTAAGGGAAGCAAAATTGTACCGGTCAATTTTGACTGACTTGGTTGAAGATCAGCGAGTTTCCTATAAAAAAATCAGAGATCAGGAGATGTTCTGGAATCAGATCATGATGGAACATGCATGGTTTATCCGGGGACTTCTCGACCCGACAGAGACAGAATTAATCGAATCGGCAGATCATTTTGCAGTGGAATATGGCGAGTTACTTGAAATGGCAAGGACGCAGAATTGTAAGGCGATGGATGGGATACGGAGAAAATCTCTGGAAGAGACATTAAAGTATCGAAAATTCAAAGAGGCAGGAGCAGAAGGTATTCTGAATTGTGAGATTGCATCCCTCATATTACCATTATTGGCGGACCATGTGTTACGGGAAGCCAATCACTATATCCGAATCTTGGAATGTGGAATGGAAAGGACCTACTAAAAGATGTTGGAATTATGTGATTACTCATTGCGCAGAAAAGTCCGCTGCTATGAGATAGAGGCGATAGAAATTCCGATTGTATATAATAAATATGGAGATCATGACCCAAATGGTCTTCTCTATGTGTTAAAGAAGGATGCAGATCGAATACGCAAAAATGCAATCCGGAATTTTCAGAAAGATATTCCACAGCCTTATGAAGAAGTGAAGCCGCTGGTTATCCGGGCAAATGTAGGAGAGAAAGTAGAGATTATTTTCTCTCATTCGTTGAATCGGCCATTGTCTATACATGTACAGGGACTGGCTTATGACGTTCAGACTTCGGATGGCGCCAGTGTAGGATATAATAAGGATACAACAACGCAGAATCAGATTTTATATACATGGTATGCAGATCGAGAAGGAGTCTATCTGTTTCAGGATATGGGAGATACCAGAAGTAGTGAAGATGGTACGAATGTACATGGATTATTTGGTGCGATTATTGTGGAAGAAGCAGAATCCAGATGGCTGGACCCAGAGAGCGGAAAAGAGCTGGAAAGTGGATTGTTTGCAGATATCTATCATCCCTGGAAACCTGCTTTTCGGGAATATGCGGTATTTTTCCATGATGAACTGGAAATCAAAGACAAAGATGGTAATCAGCCGAAAGATCCTCATACAGGGCTTCCCTCTTCTACAACAGCAATCAGCTATCGTGCAGAACCCATGAGGAACCGAATGCCGCTGACAGAAGAACATACAGATACGGGAGAAGATATTTCCATGAGTTCCTGGGTCTATGGAGATCCGGCGCCACCGATCCTGAAGGCGTATGTAGGGGATCCGGCGAAGATCCGTCTGGTTCATGGAGGAATCAAAGAGACGCATGTATTCCATCTGCACAATCATCAGTGGAGACTGGAAGGACAAAATCCGAATTCTACGATCATAGATTCTATTTCCATCAGTCCTCAGGAATGTTATACGTTGGATATCTTGCACGGAGCAGGGAGTCTGAACAGAACGATTGGGGATGTCATTTTCCATTGCCATTTGTATCCGCATTTCCATGAAGGAATGTGGACCTTGTGGAGAATCTATGACAGGCTGCAGGATGGAACAGGATGCCTGCCAGACGGAACGGTTATCCCGCCATTACAGCCATTAAAAGACAGAGTTCTTCCGCCAAAGAAAGAAAAGGAACATCCGGGATATCCGAATTTTATTCAAGGTGAATCGGGAGAAAGACCATTGCAACCACCGTTGGGAATCGTTGATAATGAAGGTGATAACCAGATTGAGCCAACAGAACTGGAACGGGCGAATTTTGTAGAAGACTTTAAACCTGGAGCGCTCTATACAGATACCTGTCCATGTTATACCGATGCTCGTTCCCATGGAGATGATGGATGTGAATGTTGGGGAGAAACGAATGAAAAGGTGAAGATTTTTGAGATTGCGCTGGTACAGGCGAAAGTAGTATACAATCGTTACGGATGGCATGATCCCCAGGGAAGATTCTTTGTAATGAAGGAAGAACTGGAAAAACATGGAGGATTAGAATCCTATATTCGAAAAGTAGAAAAAGAACAGATTCAGGTAGAACCGCTTGTCATCCGGGCAAATGCAGGTGATTGTATTGAAGTGAGATTGACAAATCTTCTGCCGGAATGTTTAAATGCGAGTCCATTCCAGATGGAGACAAAAACGGATATCGTGGGATACCATATTCATCTGGTAAAATTCGACACGATTGTATCTGATGGAGCAGCGAATGGATGGAATAATATTGCAGGAGCAAGACAGTATGAGACATTGATAGAACGTTTCTTTGCTAATACGGAGTTAAGAACGGTATTCTTCCATGATCATCTATTCGCAAATTCACACCAGCAGCATGGAGTGTTTGGCGCTTTAGTTATAGAAGAAGCAGGTGCAACATTTCACGATATACGTACAGGAGAAATATTGCCATATGGTACCAAAGCAGTCATACGCAGGCGTGATGGAACATCGTTCCGGGAGTATGCTTTATTTGTCCATGATTTTGCATTGCTTTTTGATAAGAAGGGAAAAGCGCTGAATCCGCCGGAAGTTCCTGGATCTCATGATGATCCTGGAGTGATGGGGATCAATTACCGCTGTGAACCAATGCGGGAGAGACTTTCTGGAAATAATGATCCGGCTTATATTTTTAGTTCTTATGTTCATGGGGATCCTGCAACGCCAGTTTTGGAGACGTATCCGGGAGATGAATTGATGATCCGCCTGCTGGATGGGGCACATGAAGAACAGCATGCTCTGAATATTACTGGGATGTCTTGGAAAAAAGAAGTTGCAGATATCGTGTCACCAGATGTAGCTTCTCAGACACTGGGGATATCAGAAGCATTCAATATTCGGATTACAAAGTCGTATGGTCCGGGAGATTATCTGTATTATTTTGGTGGAATTGACGATGCCTGGTTAGGATTATGGGGAATTATCCGTGTGTATCAGCAACAGGAAAAATGTCTGAAGCCATTATGTAAGGAGAAAAATCAGATTCTTCCGCTTCCGCCATGTCCCGGAAGAAATGCTGTCATACGCCGTTATGAAGTTGCAGCAATTCAAAAGAATATTCTATATAATGAATATGGGGATCATGACCCCGATGGACTGCTTTTTGTTCCGATTGATGATGCAGAACGAGTTCTGACTGGAAAGCAAAGACCAAGACCTTTGATCCTAAGGGCAAACGCGGGTGACTGGATTGAAGTAACGCTTCACAATCTGTTTGATCCGAGAAAACCAGTTCCATATTATGATTATCCGAAAGTACCGTTGGATATTGCCCACAGGCCATCAATGCGCGTTTCACTGAATCCGCAGTTCCTACAATATGATCCGCTATATGACTCTGGTGTCAATATAGGATATAACAATCGAGAACAGACAGTAGGAATTGGGGAAAGTAAGAAGTATCTCTGGTATGCAGACCGAGAATATGGTGCATGTATCATTCAGTCTTTTGGCGACATAAGAAATCACAGATATCATGGATTATTCGGAACAATTTTAATAGAACCGGCAGGATCAAAGTGGTATCAGAATTCATCTCCTAAGAAAGCAATCTATGATGAAGAAGCTGTCATTGTGCCGCCGGATGCAGAGCATTTCCGCGAGTGTGTAGTATTGGTACAAAACGGAATTCGTCTGCTGGATAAAGAGAATAAGCTGATTCAGACAGCAGCAGGCGAAAGGGAAGAAGTAGATGCAGAAGATACAGGAGAAAAGGGATACAATTATCGCTCGGAAAGATATGCAAACAGACTAAAACGGGATTCAAGAATTGCGAAGATATTCAGCAGTAAAGTTCATGGTGATCCGGCAACCCCGTTATTCAGAGCTTATGCAGGAGATCGAGTCATCTTCCGTACGATGATGCCGGCTGATAAACCTAGAAATGTTGGATTTTGCATACATGGACATGAGTGGAAGGAGCAGCCAGAGGATCCTCATTCCAGAATCATCTCTGTACAAGGAGCAGTCAGCATCGGAAATACATTCAATCTGGAATTGAAAGAGGGTGCTTCCTGTCCGGGAGATTACCTATATCGGTCCGGAAGTCTGAAATGGGATGTAGAATCCGGTATGTGGGGAATCTTCCGTGTAATGAAACATGGAATCAAGAGAAAATGTAAGGATGTATGCCACAGAACTTTCGCATGCATCTGTGGAAAAAGGGCTTGAATCTGAGGAGAAAAGTAGTATAATAGTCATGACAAAGGAGTCACATGTTTCTATGTGACTCCTTTTTATGTTAAATTGAAGGAACAAAGGAGATTGGAAAATGAAGGATTATACGTTTAAAGTACCTCAGGACATCGTGTTTGGAATGGGCTCATTAAAGAGACTGCCAGAATTGCTGGAAAAATGTGGTTCTAAAAAAATGATGATTATTTCTGACCATGGCCTGGAAAAATTAGGAGTTGTTGAGAAGATTCAGGAAATTGTTGAAGATGCGGGAATTGAGACTTGCACATTCCTGGATATTTTACCGAATCCAACGGTTGATATGGTGGATGCGGCAACGAAGATATATAAAGAGTCTGGAGCGACCAGTATTGTAGCATTAGGTGGAGGAAGTCCGATGGATGTGGCGAAAGCAGTTGGTGTACTGGCAAGGTATGGTGGATCTATTGTGGAATATGAAGGCGCACATCTGGTACCAGGTCCCATTGAACCAATCATTGCGATTCCAACTACGGCAGGAACCGGAAGCGAGGTTACTGCATTTTCTGTTATTACGGATACCTCCAGAAATTATAAATTAACAGTATTCAGTTACGAGTTGCTTCCAAAATACGCATTGCTGGATCCAGAGATGATCATGTCTGTACCACCATCAATTGCAGCATCTTGTGGTATCGATGCGCTGATCCATGCCTGGGAAGCATATACTTCTCTGGGAGCATCTCCATTCTCAGATGCGATGGCAGAAAAAGCTATGGAGCTGATAGGAGGAAATATCCGCCGATTCGTCGCAAACCGTCAAGATGAAGAAGCTGCCTGCGCGATGATGTCAGGAAGTATGTTCGCTGGTATTGCATTTGCATGGGCAAGACTTGGCAATGTCCATGCTATGTCCCATCCGGTCAGTGCGTTCTTCGGTGTTCCACATGGCGTGGCGAATTCGATTCTTCTTCCAGTCATTGTAGAATATAATGCACTTGCAGATCACGGCCGGTATGAAAAGATCTACAATTACATCCGTGAGAAAAAGGAACCTGTTTCTGATTTCAGACCGGAGATGCTGGTAGAAGAGATTAAGAAGCTGAATGCGGATCTTGGAATTCCAAAGACATTATCAGAGGTTGGTGTGACAGAAGATAAGATTCCACAGATGGCGGCAGATGCAATGAAGAGTGGTAATATTGCTGCTAATCCAAGACAGTCTACATTAAAAGATATTGAGATGCTGTATCATAAAGCAATGTAACATTGGAAATCTATGGACCAGATTTCGAGAAAGTGAATACAGAAATGGCGCCAGGGGTAGAACTTGGCGCTGTTTTTATGTTATACTGTTTCAGTGCGTTCAATCTAATGTGATGCAAATGATAAAAGCAGGGAGAAAGAATATGCATAGAAAAATATTAAAGCAATTAAGTATTATTTTGTGTCTTTGTCTTATAGCAGAGTTTATCGTTTCGCTGCTTCCGATTACATTTCCAAGCAGTGTCATGGCGATATTGATACTTGCATTGTTACTAGGAACAAAGACACTAAAAGAAGAACAGATTCAGGAGACAGGAGATTTTCTGCTGTCCAATATGGCGTTAGTCTTTGTGCCGTTGTCAATAGGAATGATTGAGGATCTAGAACTTTTAAAAGGGCAGATCGTAGGGTTTGTTGTGGTTGTGATGATCTCATTGGTTCTGACATTCCTTGGAACCTATGCATCTGTGAGGGCTGTTCAGATCTGTATGAAAAAAATAGGAAAAAAAGGAGGAAAGAATCATGAGTGAAATCTGGTCAAATCCTTTTTTTGGTGTGTTGTTAACTGTCTTTTCCTTCTATATCGGCGGACAGGTGTCGAAGAAAATAAAATCACCGATTGCAAATCCGCTTTTGATTGCCATGGTAATCTGTGTTCTTGTGATGAAGGTGTTACATATCTCTTACGATGATTATATGGAAGGAGCACAATTTGTATCCATGTTTCTTGTACCGGTGACTGCGATGCTTGGGTTGTCCATCTACAGGCAGCGGGCGGTTCTGAAAGAACAATTTTTCCCAATTGTAATCGGATGCCTGCTTGGAAGCATCTTGTCGATGGGAAGTACAGTAATCTTGTGCCGTATGCTGGTAATGCATGAGGAGATGATATATTCGCTACTTCCAAAGTCTGTGACCACGGCGATTGCCCTGGATGTATCGGAGCAATTAGGCGGATTAAAATCCATCACGATGATGGCAGTGATCATCTGTGGAACTGTCGGTGCAATCATCCATCCGTTTTTGATTAAATTATTTCGTCTCAAAGATCCGGTGGCAACAGGTGTTGCTTTTGGGACTGCAAGTCATGCAATAGGAACGGCGAAAGCACTCGAGATTGGAGAAGTAGAAGGTGCAGTCAGCGGAGTCGCAATGGGGGTTGCAGGAATTTGCACGGTTATCATTGCATTATTTCTGTAAAAGATATAATATATAAAATATATGAACACTGATGAAAAATTAGATGGAGGTACAATATGAGAGTTGCGATTATCACAGCGAACACTGATATATACAGAGGAAATGAAGAAAATAAGAGTGGAGAAGTGATTAAGAAGATCGTGGAAGAAGCAGGACTTGAGATTGTATTTATGAGAGCTCTTCCAACAGATAGAGAAGTGTTATCAACGGTCATGGAGAGATTGGCAGATGGGCATCTGACAGATCTTGTCCTGACGACAGGCGGAGCTGGATGCGGTCCGGAAGACTGTACACCGGAGGCAACCATGGATGTGGTAGAAAGACCGCTGCTTGGCATTCCGGAAGCTATGCGTGCTCATACCATGCAGCTGACAAAGCGTTCTATGCTGAATAGAAGTACAGCTGGTATCCGTAAGGATGTATTGATTGTTAATCTGCCGGGTAAGCCGCAGGCAGTTAAGGAAAGTCTCCGTTATCTGCTTCCAGAGATCATGCATGCAGTAGATGTCATTCAGGGAGAGGCTTAAAAGAATGCGTATTACTTATCTGAACCATAGTGGATATGTGGTGGAAGAGAAAGATATTGTCCTGATCTTTGATTATTATAAAGGATATCTTCCTCCAATTACAGAAGAAAAGAAAATCTATGTATTTGCCAGCCATGTTCATTATGATCATTTTAAAAAAGAAATTTTCCAATGGGCAGACAGGTATAAGAATATACAATATATTTTGTCTGATGATATTATGGCGGAAGGACCGGATGGCAAGACTGTTTATATAGGGCCTCGTCAGGGAATACAAGTAGATGAGTTACAGATTAGAACGCTTCGCTCTACCGATGAGGGTGTAGCGTTCTTTGTACGCTTTCGTGACAAAGTGATCTATCATGCCGGAGATCTGAACTGGTGGCATTGGGAAGAAGAAAGTGAAGCTTATAATCTGATGATGAAACGCATGTTTCAGAATGAGATCAGGAAGATAGAGGGAGAGAGGATAGATGTGGCTTTTGTGCCGCTGGATCCGAGGCAGGGCGAACAATATTACTGGGGACTTGATTATTTTATGAAGCATACGGATACAAGATGTATCTTCCCTATGCATATGTGGGAAGATTATGATATATATGAACGTTTGATGGAGAATCCGGCTGCTGAAGAATACAAAAATCGAGTGATGCATGTGATCCGACCACAACAGGTGTTTGAAAGGAGTATGTAAATGCAGGTAAAAATATATACAGATGGCGCTGCCCGGGGGAATCCGGATGGACCAGGAGGATATGGAACAGTTCTGGAATATGTAGACTCAAAAGGGGAACTGCACACAAAAGAAATCTCCCAGGGATATCAGCGTACCACGAATAACCGGATGGAACTGATGGCAGTGATAGCCGGGCTGGAAGCACTGAACCGTCCATGTGAGGTGGAACTTTACTCAGATTCCAAATATGTCGTGGATGCATTTAATCAGCATTGGATTGATGGATGGATGAAAAAGGGATGGAAGAGGGGAAAGAATGAACCGGTCAAGAATGTCGATCTGTGGAAACGTTTATTAAAAGCAAAGGAACCTCATCATGTTACATTTATCTGGGTAAAAGGTCATGATGGACATCCTCAGAATGAACGATGTGATACATTGGCGACAACGGCGGCTGATGGGCATGATCTGATCGTGGATGAGGGAATTGCAAAATAAGAATTGTATTTTAAAATAAGATGTGATATAGTAACCAAGGCAAGTAAGACAAGTAATCGCAGCTGTAAGTGCCGAAAGGCAGCAGGTGAGGAAAGTCCGGGCTTCACAGGGCAGGATGCCGGATAACGTCCGGTGGAGGCGACTCCAAGGAAAGTGCAACAGAAATGAACCGCCCGTGCAGAAGACTCCTTCTGCACGGGTAAGGGTGGAAGGGCAGTGTAAGAGACTACCGCCTTGCTGGTAACAGCAGGGGCATATGTAAACCCCATCCGAAGCAAGACCGGATAAAGACAATGTGGCGGCCCGTCACGTCTTAGGTAGGTCGCTGGAACCCATCGGCAACGGTGGGTCTAGATAGATGATTACTCAACGACATAACCCGGCTTATCGTCTTGCTTGCTTTTTATTTTCGATTGCCGTCGTACTTTTCTTCACAGTACATGCATCGATAGATTTCTTTTTCAGGATCGGTCAATACGAATACGTGGTCCAATTCCTGCTCAATAGAGGTAATGCATCTTGGATTCTTGCATCGGATGATGTTCGTAATCTTTTTTGGAAGATGCAGGGATTTCTTCTCTACAATCTCAGAATCCTTAATAATATTAATCGTGATATTGTGGTCGATGAATCCTAATACATCCAGGTCAATAAAATCAATTGGGCATTCAATCTTCATAATGTCTTTTTTGCCCATTTTACTGCTTTTTGCATTTTTAATAATAGCAACACAGCAGTCTAATTTATCTAAGTGAAGGTATTTATAGATTTCCATACTTTTGCCGGCCTGAATATGATCTAATACAAATCCCTCTTCAATACGTCCTACATTCAAAGTGTTATTTACCATGTTCATATCCCCCTATACTTCGATTTCTAACAATGTCAATATCAATGCCATACGAATATATACACCATACTGGGACTGCCTAAAATAAGCTGCTCTTGGATCATCGTCAACTTCAACAGAGATCTCATTGACACGTGGCAGTGGGTGGAGAACATACATGTCTTCTTTGGCCAGCTGCATTTTCTTGGCATCCAGAATATAGAAGTCCTTCATTCTTACATAGTCTTCTTCGTTGAAGAAACGTTCTTTCTGTACACGAGTCATATAGAGCAGATCCAGATTCGGAATTGCATCCTCCAGACGAACAACTTCTTCATATGGAATATGATTCTTGTCCAGGACATCGGAGCGGATATAGCTTGGAAGTCTTAATTCTTCCGGTGAAATCAAAACAAATCTGATGCCCGGATATCTGACTAATGCATGAATCAAAGAGTGAACCGTACGGCCAAACTTCAAGTCCCCACAAAGACCAATGGTCATATTGTCGAGATGACCTTTTAGACAACGAATGGTCAATAAATCGGTCAGTGTCTGGGTCGGATGCTGATGCCCGCCATCGCCTGCATTGATTACAGGGATTGTAGCATGCTTGCTGGCTACCATAGGTGCGCCTTCTTTTGGGTGGCGCATTGCACAGATATCTGCATAACAGGAAATCATACGGATGGTATCGGATACACTTTCTCCCTTGGCGGCAGAACTGGAATCTGCAGATGAAAATCCGAGAATGCTCCCGCCCAGATTCAACATGGCAGCTTCATGACTTAATCTTGTTCTTGTACTTGGTTCATAGAAGAGGGTCGCTAATTTCTTCCCCTCACAGGCATGCGCGTATTTCGTTGGATTGGCTTCAATATCAACCGCCAGATCCATTAATTTGTCTAGTTCTTCCACGGAAAAATCCAGTGGACTCATCAAGTGTCTCATAATAACCTCCCACATCGAAAATCTTTCATACATCATATAATAAATGCGAAAGATTTTCAATGTTTGTTGAGAATTTTTTCGAACAACAGTCCAGCGCCGAACCATAGAGGTGCATAGTCCAGTCGTATCAGACCATCAATATTTAACGGAGCATTACTATAATCCCATGGGCAGGCATTATGTTTCTTCAGAAAAGAGCCTGTGACATATTCTCCAATAAAAATACAACATGTATAGACCCCTCCTCTTAACCATATACTCTTTCCTTTTAATCGCCTGCAGATTGGAGATAGAAAGCTAGCCATTCCGTAGATGGGGAACATCCAGATAGAAGTATTCCCAGTAAGTTTCGGATTGTCTTCACGAAGAGAACGAAGGCCGGTAAAAAGGATTTCCATGCACCAGCCAGCAGTTCCACAAGTTAAAAAATTGTGCCTCATAACAATAAGTATGCCAATGGAAGGTGGATTTTATGCGAAAAATGTATTATAATACAGATTAGTTTGTGTAAAGGAGATTGCCAGATGTCGACATTAGAGGAATTAAGAGAGAAATTAGATCAGGTAGATGATCAGATCGTAGAGTTATATGAGCAAAGATCAAAACTTACCGAAGAGGTGGGAGAATATAAGATTCGTAACGGGATTAAGGTATTTGACCGTCAGCGGGAACATGATAAATTACAGAATGTAGCAGCAAAAGCAACTACGGATTTTAATAAGAAAGGAATTCGGGAAATATTTGAACAGTTGATGTCTATCAGTCGAAAGAAGCAGTATCAACAGCTGGTGGAAGCCGGAGCACTTGGCCGTCTTCCATTTATTGAGGTAGACAGCCTGCATGCAGAACATGCAAGAATTGTTTTCCCGGGTACAGAAGGAGCTTATAGTCAGGCTGCAATGCAAGATTATTTTGGAGAAAACTGCAATAGCTTTTATGTGCGGACATTTCGAGATGCCATGGAGTCTATCGAAGAGGGGGCAGCTGACTTTGCAGTGCTTCCAATTGAAAATACAACAGCCGGAGCTGTAGATGAGATGTATGATCTGCTGGTAGAATTTGAAAATTATATCGTAGCAGAAACCATTATTCCGATCACGCACACGTTGTCCGGACTCCCAGGAACGAAATTGTCAGATATTGAACGGGTATATTCGAAAGGTGTTGCATTGATGCAGGCATCCAGATATCTGGATGAACATAGTGATTGGCAGCAGATCAGTGTTGCAAACACCGCGATTGCCGCAAAGAAGATCCTTGATGAACAGGATATGACTCAGGCGGCGGTCTGCAGTGCATATGCTGCAAAGATACATGGACTGGAGATCCTCGAAGATAATATCAATGATAATCCAAATAATTTTACAAGATTTATCGTTGTTACAAATCAGAAGATATTTTTGAAAGATGCGAAGAAGATCAGTATCTGCTTTGAAGTGCCTCACGAAAGCGGATCTTTGTACCATTTACTTTCGCATTTTATCTATAATGATCTGAACATGAGCAAGATTGAGTCCAGACCAATTGAGGGAAGAAACTGGGAATACCGTTTCTTCGTTGATTTTGAAGGTAACCTTGCTGATGCGGCTGTGAAAAATGCAATCCGCGGACTGAGAGAAGAGAGCCGCAGTCTTAAAATCTTAGGAAATTACTAAGCGGAAGATGACATATAGAGAAATACCAGGGAGTGACGAAGATGAGAACAAATGAATTGATGCTATACAAACATATGGAAGACGGACAGATTCTTCAGGATATGACGTTTCTTATGGAAAATTATGACAACGATTATTACAATCAGGAGGACTTGAAAGGACTTTTGTTTGAGTCTGTCAATGAGATATTGGAAATGGCAGTGAGTCATGGATTTGAAGGAAATCTGTGGCACAATTATCTTACATATCTGTTGGCAAGTCATGAAAATGCATACAGTACATCCTGCGAAATCGTTGGAGAGGTAGAAGGAAGTATTAATGAGGTGGCTTTACATGATTTCGC
Organism: Bariatricus sp. SGI.161; assembly: GCF_050313695.1. Classification (NCBI taxonomy): domain Bacteria; kingdom Bacillati; phylum Bacillota; class Clostridia; order Lachnospirales; family Lachnospiraceae; genus Bariatricus; species Bariatricus sp. SGI.161. Next base: position 18,821 of record NZ_JBNPLX010000001.1, on the reverse strand, counting down.
TATTTTTAAGGAATTATTTGATTATAATTTTAAAGAGTTGGAAGAGGCACTGGATGCCAAATGTCTGTCAATTCTGATGGAATATCAGGGAACTAGTGGGTATGGTAAGGTATTTAATCGAAGAGTCCGTGACAGAATCTGTGATCTTAGCAGAAGCCTTGCAAAGACAAAAGATGTAGAGGAATTTAAGGCAACTCTTACACAGTTTTATAAAGAATTTGGGGTAGGTAAGCTTGGACTTCATAAGGCATTTCGTGTTGAACATACAGAAGAAGGTGCACAGATCGTTCCAATTACAAATATTGCACATGTACATTTGGACGATTTGATTGGTTATGAACTTGCAAAAAAGAAATTGATAGACAATACCAGGGCATTTGTAGAAGGAAGAAAGGCGAATAACTGCCTGTTGTTCGGTGATGCGGGGACTGGTAAATCTTCATCCATTAAAGCTATTTTGAATCAGTATTATGATCAGGGACTTCGAATGATTGAAGTGTATAAGCATCAGTTTCAGGATCTGAATGATGTTATCGCACAGATCAAAAACCGTAATTATAAGTTCATTATCTATATGGACGATCTCTCTTTTGAAGAGTTTGAAATTGAGTACAAATATCTGAAAGCAGTAATTGAGGGAGGTCTGGAAAGAAAGCCAGAGAATGTTCTGATCTATGCAACTTCTAATAGAAGACATCTGATTCGTGAGACCTTTAAGGATAAGGAAGATCGGGATGAGGAACTTCACACCAATGATACCGTGCAAGAGAAACTGTCGTTGGTTGCAAGATTTGGTGTGACTATTTATTTTGGAAAACCGGACAAGAAGGAATTCCAGGAAATCGTACGCCAGCTGGCAGCAAAGAATGGTATTGAGATGCCAGAGGAAAAGCTTCTGTTGGAGGCTAATAAGTGGGAATTAAGCCACGGTGGACTGTCTGGAAGAACTGCACAGCAGTTCATTGACTATCTGGCAGGAACTCAGTAAAAAACAAAAGGTATAAGATGAGAGTCAAGATAGAGTTATGGGGAAGAATCTGACAGAAGGAAATGTCTCGAAAACAATGCTGTTGTTCTCGGGACCGATGATATTGGGAAATCTGTTACAACAGTGTTATAATATCGTGGATACGATAATCGTAGGGCAGGTCCTTGGCGCTGAGGCATTGGCAGCTGTAGGAGCTGCCTATACTTTGATGACGTTTTTGACTTCTATATTAATAGGAATGTGTATGGGAAGTGGAACGTTATTTTCGTTTTATTATGGAAAAAGGGATTATGAGCGGCTGAAGGATGGAATAGTGGCATCTTTCCTTTTAGTCGGTGGAATATCTGTACTGATGAATATCCTGGTCTTTGTAAAGATAGATTTTATCTTAAGATTCTTAAATATTCCAGATTCTTTAATGGGTATGATGCATGATTACGTCTGGAGCATCTTCTGGGGAATCTTCTTTGTGTTCTTATATAATTATTATGCGTTTTTACTCCGTGCAGTGGGTGATTCTGTGACACCACTTTGGTTTCTGGGAATTTCCTCTGTATTGAATGTTCTTCTGGATGTGATATTTGTCATGAAATTGCATTGGGGAATTGAAGGAGCAGCATTTGCCACTGTATTTTCACAGATAGCTGCAGGAATCGGAATTGCCATATATACATGGTGGAAAGAGCCTGGGCTTCGAATCAGCATTCAAAGGGTACGTCAGTCTAGAGGACGGATGCCGGAAATGGCGAGATATTCTTTTGCGTCCAGTATCCAGCAATCTGTAATGAATTTTGGAATTTTGCTGATTCAGGGTCTGGTGAACAGTTTTGGAACGATTGTTATGGCCGCTTTTGCAGCGGCAGTAAAAATAGATTCTTTTGCATACATGCCGGCACAGGAATTCAGTAATGCTTTCTCTATCTTCATTTCGCAAAACCATGGCGCGGGAAAAGAGGACAGAGTAAAAAAGGGCGTCCGTTCAGCAGTTATGATATCTGTGCTTTTTTGTATCATCGTGTCTGTAATGGTATTTATTTTTGCGGCTTATCTGATGATGATATTCATCAGTCCGCAGGAGAAGGAGATTATTCAGGTCGGTGTAGGATATCTTCGGGTAGAGGGAAGTTTCTACTGTGGCATTGGAATCCTGTTCCTTCTATATGGATATTATCGTTCTATCGGAAAGCCGGAGATGTCAGTAGTCTTGACGGTGATATCTCTGGGCACACGAGTCGTATTGGCATATATACTGGCTCCTGTTCCAGAGATTGGAGTATGGGGAATCTGGTGGGCAATTCCAATCGGATGGCTGTTGGCAGATGTGACAGGATTCATAGTAATGAGAAAGATAAAAAGATCCGTACGTATCGGATAATCTGAAAAAGCTGTGCAGTTAATCTTGCACAGCTTTTATATTGGATATATCAGAATCAATCATTAGAGAATAGTTCGTATAGTATACCACATAGCCAGGTTTGGCACCGTTAGGTTTTTTGACATGTTTTTTCTCTACGTAGTCAATCTCTACTTTATCACTGCCACGGTTCTTAGAGTAGTATGCAGCTAATCGCCCTGCTTCTTCAAATGTACGATCCGGAAGTTCATCACCGTTGGTTTTTACGATCACGTGAGATCCCGGAGCACCTTTCGCATGGAACCACCAGTCGTTTCCAGAGGCAAAAGAAAAGGTCAGTTCGTCATTCTGGAGATTATTCTTTCCTACATACATATGATAGCCATCGCTGGAGATATAATGCATTGGCCTACTGGTAAGCTTAACCTTCTTTTTAGAATATTTCCTGCGGATATAGCCGGTTTGTATGAGTTCTTCTTTAATCTGTGCGAGATCTGCCTCGCTCCTGGCAATATCAAGAGAGTTGCTAATAGATTCCAGATATTGAATATCATCTGCGGTTTCTTGAATCAGTCCTGTCAGTGCTTCGTAAGTTCTCTTTTGTTTGTTATATTTCCCAAAATATTTCTGTGAATTTTCTTGTGGTGTTTTGGTAGGATCCAAAGGGATGGTAATCTCCTGGTTCGTGTAATAATTTAGCGCAGTTAATTCCTTTGAGCCAGAGGGAAGATTGTAACCATAAGTGTTGATTAATTCACCATATACTTTATATTTTTCACGGTTTTCCGTATCTTTTAACTGTTTTGTCTGAAGATCGTATTTTTTACGATTCCGTTCCAGCGAAGTCTGAACTACGTGACGTAAATCAGCGCTTTTCTGGTGAATGCGGGTCAATGTGTTCTTAGTAGAATAATACGTAGCAAGCACTTTTGAGATAGAATCATATTCTTTCTCTGTGTACTCTTGATAATGAGAAAGGGGGAGAGCGCTGAATTCTTTCGGTTCATTTCTATTATAATAGATTGTTGGATGGAAATTACCGGATTTAACATCTTCTATATAATAGATAAATTGTCGATATAAATGAGTCAGTACATCTATGGAAAGATCATTAGCAGTCATTCCTGATTCTAAAGCACCCTGGTAACAGATTTCTTCTGCAACAACAGGACTTATACCAGTAAAGCTGGTATAGATTGCCTTACTGAGAGGCATTGGTTTATTTTGTAGAATCGTGATAAAAGCTTCGAGATCTACAGTTAAGGGATCTTGTTTTGACATTGTATCAGGAATGAAGTATTGGCGTCCCGGCAATACTTCACGAATGGAACTCATTTGAGCCGATACATGCTTAATGCTATCAATAATCATTCCATTATCATCACAAAAAATGATATTACTGTGCTTTCCCATGATTTCTATAATAAGTTTTTTCTTGCACAGATCACCAAGTTCATCCAAGTGTTCAATATCCAGATGAATAATTCGTTCTAATTTAGGTTGAGAAATACAAGTGATGCGCCCGTTACCAATATGTTTCCGAAGAAGCATACAAAAATTAGGCGCAGTCATAGGACTTGGCTTGTTCTCGTCGGTTAAATATATCAAAGGAAGGGAAGCGCTGGCCGAGATATAGAGGCGCTTTTGTCCTTGTGGTGTCTTGATTGTAAGCAGCAATTCGTCAGGTTCCGGCTGGGCAATCTTGGCAATTCGCCCATCGACAAGGTTCGATTGTAATTCCTGAACGATTGCAGCAACAGTTATTCCATCAAATGCCATAATATGGTTCCTTTCTACTAAGATAAAGTCCGTAGTGCATTTGCCCTATGCAGACCAGATAGGGGCCACAGTGCCAGCTCAAGAACAAAGTTCTTTCGCTGAGGGCATTCGCCCTATGCAGACCAGATAGGGCCCACAGTGCCAGCTCAAGAACAAAGTTCTTTCGCTGAGGGCATTCGCCCTATAAAAACACATAGTCTCATAAAATCCTGCTGGCAGGATTTTATGTTCCTAAGTGTTTTTGCACTGTTCATTGCTATATCATAACATAGTTGACGGGATTTGCCAAATGACTTATAATAAACAATGGCGTAAGTGCCGATTGTTACAAATATATTAGAATTAGAAGAGGTCCATAATATGATAAAAAGTATGACAGGATTTGGACGCTGTGAGGTGTCTGATGGGGAGCGGAAGTTTACTGTGGAGATGAAGGGGGTAAACCATCGTTATCTTGATGCCAATATTCGTATGCCGAAGAAACTGAATTTTTTTGAAAGTGCAATTCGTAATTTATTAAAGAAAAGTGTTCAGCGAGGTAAGGTTGACATTTTTATTACCTATGAGGATTTGTCTGAAAGTCAGGTTTCTTTGAAGTATAATGAGAAGCTTGCAGAGGAATATCTGACCTATTTTAAGAAGATGGAGGAATCGTTTTCTCTGGAAAATGATATTCGTGTTTCTACACTGTCACGATATCCGGAAGTGTTGACAATGGAAGAGCAGCTGATGGATGAAGACGAATTGTGGAATGGACTGAAAAAGGCTCTGGATGGTGCGATCAAGCAGTTTGTTGAGACCAGAGCGTTGGAGGGTGAGAACCTGAAGACGGATATTATCAATAAGCTAGACGGTATGTTGAAACTGGTGGACGTTATTGAGGAACGTTCTCCGCAGATTGTGGCTGAGTACCGAGAAAAGCTTGAGACGAAGGTACGTGAATTGTTAGAGGATACTCAGATTGAAGAGGGAAGGATTGCTGCAGAAGTAGTGATATTTGCGGATAAGATATGTACAGATGAGGAAGTGGTCAGACTCCGTAGCCATATCTTACATATGAAAGAGACACTCCAGTCTGAGGAAAGTGGAATTGGACGTAAGCTTGATTTTATTGCGCAGGAGATGAATCGAGAGGCGAATACGATTCTGTCAAAAGCGAATGATCTGGAAATCTCCAATATTGGAATTGATTTAAAAACAGAGATTGAAAAGGTCAGAGAACAGATTCAGAATATTGAGTAGTGAAAAGAGGGGATAAATTCATGAAGGAAAAAGGAATTCTTATTGTTGTATCTGGATTTTCTGGTTCCGGAAAAGGGACCATTATGAAAGAAATGATGCGTCAATACGATAATTATGCGTTGTCCATATCTGCCACTACAAGAAATCCGCGTCCGGGTGAAGAAGATGGACGTGAATATTTTTTCAAAACAGTGGAAGAATTTGAAAAAATGATTGCGAAAGATGAATTGATAGAGTATGCTAGATACGTGGATAATTACTATGGGACACCGCGAGCATATGTAGAAGAACAGCTAGATGCCGGAAAGGATGTTATCCTTGAGATAGAGATTCAAGGTGCGTTAAAAGTGAAAGAGAAGTTTCCGGAGACGTTGTTATTGTTCGTGACACCACCGACTGCAAAGGAATTACGCAATCGTCTGGTAGGACGAGGAACGGAGACCATGGATGTGATTGATTTCCGTATGAACCGTGCCAAAGAAGAGGCTGACGGCATGGATCAGTATGATTATCTGATCATTAATGATGTACTTCAGGATTGTGTTGAACAGATGCATCGGATTATCCAGGGAGAACACAGAAGAAGTTTTCGTAATATAGAATTTATAGAGAATATGAAAGCAGAATTGAAAGGAGAATAGTGTATGTTACACCCATCTTACACAGATTTAATGAAGGTAGTAAATAAGGATGTAGAAGAAGGCGAAACAAAAGTTGTTAACAGCCGTTATTCTATTGTTATGGCTACTGCCAAGAGAGCAAGAGAGATTATTGACGGAGCTATGCCGCTTGTGCCTGTAAAGGACAGCGAAAAACCGTTATCTATCGCTATCGATGAATTGAATCAGGCCAAGATTAAAGTGGTCGGAGAAGAAGAGTAAGAGAATCATATACGGTTTGACGTGAATATAAGGCAGATGCCGTGAGGTATCTGCCTTTCTTCACAATAATGGAAGGAGGAAAGAATGAATATATTATTTATATCTCTTGGATGCGATAAGAATCTTGTGGATTCGGAAGTGATGCTTGGACTTTTAGATGCAAAAGGATATCAGATGGTAGATGATGAGACATTGGCAGATGTCATTGTGATCAATACTTGTTGCTTTATCCATGATGCAAAGGAAGAGAGTATTCAGACGATTCTGGAAATGGCGCAGTATAAGACGGAAGGAAGATTGAAGGCATTAATTGTGACCGGATGTCTTGCTCAGAGATATCAGAAAGAAATTCTGGAAGAGATACCAGAAGTAGATGCTGTGCTTGGGACAACATCTTATGATAGAATTGTAGAAACAGTAGAAGAAGCCCTCGCAGGTAATGGACATTTGGAATTGGCAGATGTTGACGCATTGCCGTTAGTAGATGTAAAGAGATTGGTAACAACGGGCGGCCATTATGCGTATTTGAAGATTGCAGAAGGATGTGATAAGCATTGTACTTATTGTATCATTCCAAAGATTCGCGGTAATTACAGAAGCATACCAATGGAAAGGCTTTTAAAAGAAGCAGAAGAATTGGCTGAACAGGGAGTAAAGGAATTGATCTTGGTCGCACAGGAGACAACTTTATATGGAAAGGATCTTTATGGGGAAAAGTCTCTGAGCAAGTTATTGCGTGAGTTATGTAAAATAAATGGTATTCGATGGATTCGGCTTTTGTATTGTTACCCAGAAGAAATTGACGATGCATTAATTCAAGTAATGAAAGAAGAAAAGAAAATCTGTCATTATCTAGATCTTCCGATTCAACATGCGAATGACACCATCTTAAAGCGAATGGGAAGAAGAACTTCGAAACGGCAACTGGAGAAGATTGTAAAAAAACTTCGCCAGGAGATTCCGGACATTGCTCTTCGTACTACTTTGATTACCGGATTTCCCGGTGAGACACAGGAACAGCATGAGGAGTTGATGGAGTTTGTAGATGAGATGGAATTTGACCGCCTGGGAGTGTTTACTTATTCGCCGGAAGAGGATACAAAAGCAGCGGAGATGTCGGATCAGATACCAGAAGAAGTGAAGCAAGAACGTCAGGCAGAACTGATGGAATTGCAGCAGGATATTGTATTTGATCAGGCAGAAGATATGATTGGACAAGAAGTTCTTGTCATGATAGAAGGAAAAGTTGCTGATGAAAATGCTTATGTAGGACGAACCTACAAGGATGCACCAAATGTAGATGGGCTAATCTTTATAAACACTGATGAAGAACTGATGTCCGGTGATTTTGCTAAGGTAAAAGTAACTGGAGCATTAGAATATGATTTGATAGGAGAGTTGATGTAATGAATTTACCAAATAAATTAACTGTATTAAGAATAATTATGGTACCTTTTTTTGTGTTTTTTATGCTGACAGATGTAGGTGGATCTGCGAATAAGTGGATCGCCCTGGTGATTTTCTGTGTGGCAAGCCTTACAGATATGTTGGATGGAAAGATTGCCCGTGCAAGAAATCTGGTGACAAATTTTGGGAAGTTTATGGATCCATTGGCAGATAAGCTGTTGGTATGTTCTGCAATGATCTGTATGATCCCATCAGGGAAACTTCAGGCCTGGTTTGTAATTATCATAATTGCCAGAGAATTTATTATCAGTGGATTCCGCCTTGTGGCATCAGATAACGGAATTGTGATCGCTGCCAGTTACTGGGGAAAATTTAAGACCGTTTCTCAGATGTTTATGATTATTGTATTGATCATGGATCTCGGAGGTGTATTTGACGTGATTGGAACTGTGTTGATATGGGCATCCTTAATATTGACAATCATATCTTTGGTTGATTATATTGCAAAGAACGTACAGGTATTGACACAGGGAGGCATGTAAAAATGACAGTAGAACTGATTTCCGTAGGGACAGAGATTCTATTAGGTAATATTATCAATACGAATGCGGCCTATCTTGCGGAAAAATGTGCAATGTTGGGGTTATCTTGTTTTCATCAGAGTGTGGTAGGAGATAACGAAGAACGTTTGGAAGATACGGTCCGTCTTGCACTTTCCAGGGCAGACATCGTTATTCTAAGCGGAGGTCTTGGTCCAACAAAGGATGATCTGACAAAAGAAGTAACAGCAAAGGTATTTGGAAAAGAGCTACGTGAAGATACACATACAAAAGAAAGAATCCAAGAATATTTTCGCCAGGTACACAGTAACCAAGTAACTCCAAACAATTGGAAGCAGGCATTGGTCCCTGACGGTGCAATCGTGGTTGACAATCATAACGGAACAGCACCAGGACTCATATTAGAAGAGAATGGCAAGATTGCAATTCTTCTTCCTGGACCGCCAAATGAGATTAAGCCGATGTTTGAAAGAGACATTGCACCTTACTTGAATCGTCTACAGCCTGAAGGAATCTATTCGAAAATGATAAAAATATGTTCCATCGGAGAGAGCAAAGTGGAAACGATGATTGCCGATCTGATGGATACACAGACGAATCCAACGATCGCACCCTATGCTAAGACTGGAGAAGTACATCTCAGGGTAACTGCCAAAGCAGCAGATGAGGAAGCTGCTAACGCATTAATTGCTCCTGTAATGGAAGAATTATTCCATCGGTTTGGCGATAAGATCTATACCACGGAAGAAAATATTTCTCTGGAAGAGGCAATTGTGAGAATACTTGAAGAGAAGAAACTATCGGTCACAACTGCTGAGTCTTGTACTGGAGGGCTTCTTGCAGGCAGGATCTTGAATGTAGCAGGAGCATCGAATGTATATAAGGAAGGTTATATTACTTATTCTAATGATGCAAAAGAACGTCTGCTGAAGGTAAAAAGAGAGACTTTGATGCAATATGGAGCAGTCAGTCCACAGACAGCCTGTGAGATGGTGCGTGGCGTCGCGGAAGCTACAGGGGCAGATGCAGCTCTAAGTGTGACCGGTATCGCAGGACCTGGTGGCGGAACCAAAGAAAAGCCAGTTGGACTTGTATACGTAGGATGTTATGTAAAAGGGCATGTCAGGGTAGAAGAATTTTATTTTACTGGCAATCGCGACAAGAATCGTGAATATGCGGTTGCAAGGGCTTTGACATTACTTCGTGAGGAATTATTGAAGTATCATGCCTAAGGAGGTTGAATCATGGAAATAAGAATGCTGCAACAATACGAGCTGCTGCCGGCACTTCATCTTGTATGGGATGTATTTGCAGATGAAATTGCACCTTCTTATACTCCGGAAGGTGTTGCTGAGTTCCAGAAGTTCATCAAATATGACAACATTTATACAATGTGCCAAAGAAGAGAAATATTCTTCTTTGGTGCATTTCAAGGTACAGAATTATGCGGTACAATCGCAGTCAAAAACGATGGACATATCAGTCTGTTCTTTGTAAGAAAACAGTATCAAGGAAAAGGCATTGGTCGGATGCTGTTTCAGTGTGTTTATAATTATTGTGCTCAGCAGCTTTGTGTCAAAAGTAAATTCAGCGCCACAGGCAGTGCAAAAATATATACATCTGGGAATGCATGTGACTGCGGAAGAACAAGTAGTAAATGGTATTCGTTCTGTTCCATTAGAAATGTATGTGATTCCTGGGTTGGTAAGACCTGTAAAAAAGAAATCTAAAAAACCGATTATTATTGTAAGTATTATATGTATGGTCATAGTTATCGGACTGTTTGTTGGTGAAGTCAAACTGCTAAAAAGTATACAGAAGAATATCTATGATGTTCCAGACATTTATGAAGAATTTGCAGAAGAGCCAAATCACGAATATGATCTTCCAAATGAAGAAAAAGAAGATTCAACAGATGAAGAAAATCTACAAGGAATTGAATCAATCCCAGAAAAAATCGAAGAAAATTTGTCGTATGAAATAACGGAAGATACATACTCATTTTCTGATCGAGAAAAGGAATCTATGTTGATTGAATTCAATGTAACATATCCGGTCGTTCATGGATTACCAGATACCGATATAGAAGAAAAAGTAAATAAAGCATTGAAGAATTGTGCAATGCAGACAGTAAATGAAATCTATAATAATCCTTCTAATACGATAAAAGAAAGAGTGATTAGCGAAAAAAATCCTATGCTGATAAGCTATGCAAAATATAAAGTATGTTATGCGTCAGATGACCTAATAAGTATCGCCTATGAAGATTATAATTACGAAGGCGGAAGCCAATATTATTCCCAGCATCTCAGAACTTGCAATATCAATCCCAAAACTGGAGAAACATACCAATTAAAAGATCTGGTAGATATCAACGATGAAGTGATTGATCAATGGCTTCAAAATATGCGTGACGAGACAAAAAACGACAGCTTCCTGTCAGAATTAAGCAAAGAAGAAATCAAAAAAACCCTGGAAGGCGACAGCCTTGATGGTGTTTACATTGTCAATTATTACATGGATGAAGAAGGCGTTCAGGTAGGATACGATTTAAATTATAAAAAAGATGATTCCCATGATTTGGGATTTTCGTGGGTGACAGCAAAAATGTAAAAAAAGGGGACGTAGTATTTTTTAGTTTTACTACGTCCCCTTTTGAAAAATGTGGTGTACCCAAATGAAAAACAATTGACGAATGTAGAATAATGTGAGAAAATATAAATAAGTATGGTGTTAAAGATATAACAAGCCCTACGACAGAAAAATCATACATAGTTGAAAGGAGTTTTAAAATGATTTATTCACATGAAGTAGAAATGATGTGTCCGGTGGCTCAGGGTGCGAATCACGGACCAGCTCCGATTCCGGAAGAAGCAAAATGGGTACAGGCTAAAGAAGTAAAAGATATTTCTGGTTTTACACACGGTATTGGCTGGTGTGCTCCTCAGCAGGGTGCATGTAAACTTACTTTAAATGTTAAAGATGGTATTATTCAGGAAGCTCTTGTTGAGACAATCGGATGTTCAGGAATGACTCACTCAGCAGCCATGGCATCTGAAATCCTTCCAGGAAAAACTATTTTAGAGGCATTGAATACAGATCTTGTCTGTGATGCTATTAATACAGCAATGAGAGAATTGTTCCTTCAGATTGTATATGGAAGAACTCAGAGTGCATTTTCAGAAGATGGACTTGCAATTGGTGCTGGTCTGGAAGACCTTGGAAAAGGACTTCGTTCTCAGGTTGGAACAATGTACGGAACATTAGCAAAAGGTCCTCGTTATCTTGAAATGGCTGAAGGTTATGTAACAGGTATTGCTTTGGATGAGAACGATGAGATTATCGGATATCAGTTCGTAAGCCTTGGAAAATTCACTGACTTCATCAAAGCTGGTGATACACCTAACGATGCTTGGGAAAAGGCAAAAGGACAGTATGGACGTGTTGCAGACGCAGTAAAGATTATTGATCCTAGAAAAGAATAGACGCGATAAGCGGACAGAGAAGGATGACCTGGTCAGATGATTCATGCTTGTATGAAATCGGTAGACCGGGACAGGCTTTGAAGGCGCAACGCGCCACATGGACGAGGTTCATGTGTGTTCGTGGGAAGATTCAAAAGGTAACAAAAAAATCAGGAGGACGAGTAAATGGCTTTATTTGAATCATATGAAAGAAGAATTGATAAAATCAATGAAGTATTAGGAAGCTATGGTATTGCTTCCATCGAAGAAGCAGAGAAGATTACAAAGGATGCCGGCCTTGATGTATACAATCAGGTAAAAGGTATTCAGCCAATCTGTTTCGAAAATGCATGCTGGGCTTATACAGTAGGTGCAGCAATTGCAATCAAAAAGGGATGTAAGACAGCAGCTGATGCAGCAGCAGCAATCGGAGAAGGTCTGCAGGCTTTCTGTATTCCAGGTTCTGTAGCAGATCAGCGTAAAGTTGGTCTTGGACATGGTAACTTAGGAAAGATGCTTCTGGAAGAAGATACAGATTGTTTCGCATTCTTAGCTGGCCACGAGTCATTCGCAGCAGCTGAAGGTGCAATCGGTATTGCAGAGAAGGCAAACAAAGTTCGTAAGAAACCACTTCGTGTTATCTTGAACGGACTTGGAAAAGATGCGGCAAAGATCATTTCCAGAATTAACGGATTTACCTATGTTCAGACAGAATATGATTACTATACAGGAGAACTGAAAGAAGTTCAGAGAATCGCTTACTCTGACGGACTTCGTTCTAAAGTTAACTGCTATGGGGCAAATGATGTACGTGAAGGTGTTGCCATCATGCACAAAGAAGGCGTAGACGTATCTATCACAGGTAACTCTACCAACCCAACACGTTTCCAGCATCCAGTTGCAGGTACATACAAGAAAGAATGTATCGAGCAGGGCAAGAAGTACTTCTCAGTAGCATCCGGCGGTGGTACAGGACGTACACTTCATCCAGATAACATGGCTGCAGGTCCAGCTTCTTATGGAATGACAGATACTTTAGGACGTATGCACTCTGATGCACAGTTTGCAGGTTCTTCATCCGTTCCGGCCCATGTAGAGATGATGGGACTCATCGGAGCGGGTAATAACCCGATGGTAGGTATGACAGTTGCGGTAGCAGTTTCCGTAGAAGAAGCAGCTAAAGCTGGAAGATTCTAATAAATAACGTAAAATCAGTATTTTTAGAATGTTTTAAATTATTTAAAAAGTAATAAATGCTAATACATTTGACAACTAATTGACAACATATATTTGACAACAATTAGCATAGAAAAGGCAGGTAGATTCCTGCCTTTTATTGTATGCCCAACCCTTTCATTTAATGCGCATTCATCAACATTAGCTTTCTTATATCTTGTAATTAATAAATTTTTATTAATCGTATTTTGGAAAATAGTTTCGCATATTAAAAATGTTTTGCCTAATATTAATAATATTTTTAATGTAACAAAAATGTTTTCAGCCAATAGATAATAGAAGCATAAATAGAGGATTTTAATTTATTTTTTCTTTGATGTTCTACCAAGAAGATAATCTACCGAAACATCATAATAATCTGCTAATTTTATAAATACTTCAATAGGTATGTTGATTTTTCCAAGTTCATATTTTGAGTAGGTTGTTTGTTTGACATTCAAATAAGATGCCAGTTCTTGTTGAGTTTTATCACTATCTTCCCTTAAATTTCTTATATTATAAAAAATCATTTAGATTCTCCTTTGATTATTTCATATATTATAAAAAAGTCTTCCCGTGACTATTGAAAAATAGTCGTATTGTGACTATAATAATGTTAGTCGTAGTACGACTAACCGATGATGATAATGAGATGGAGGAAAATAATGAGAAAGTGTGTCAAAAAAATAGTATTAGTTATATTAGGATGCGGAGTTCTTTTATTTGGATGTGGGAAAAACGATTTGGACAAATTAACGGATATTTGGGAAATTCACAATATTGGTGGTGATTCTTCATTTGATAATTATGTCATCGAATTTTATGAACCGGATGAGAAAGGTAGTACTTATGGTGATTTGAACTATATAACGAATTCTGGATCACAAAGAAGAGGAAAATACAATTACCATAAGTCTTCAAAAAAAATTGAATTAGAATTATATGATGAGTTTGGTGTTCCAAACGATTGGACGTTTTATCAGACTTTTACTTTGGATTTTAAAGATGATAATTGTATTCAATTAAAATCACAGGAGTTAACTCTTGAACTTATCAGATATAATGACTAAGTTAGGCAGAAAACCATTTTGCTATAGATTTCATTAAAATTATATTGATCAAGAGGAGGAAAGAATAAGAGTGATAAAGAGAATTCATATTATTTTGTTGATTGTTTTATTTTGTTTTTGCATGGGAGGCTGTAAAGATAAGTTTGATTCAGAATTATTAGTTGGAACTTGGAATGTCACTTCATTAAATATAAATTCAATATATAAGGATTGTGTAATAAAATTTTTTTCTCCATCTAATGTAAAGGAATCGAATTCTATATCAGGGAATTTAATATTTAAAGATGATAAAGATAATTTAGGTGATGGTGAGTATAATTATTCTATTATTTCTCATAAATTAAAACTTTTATTAAAATATAAATCTAATAATTCTGACGATAAAACTGAAACGATAACTCTTAATCTTGAAAAAGGGGAGAATAGATTTTATTTTGAATCTAAAGATTTATCTATTAAATTAGAAAAAACAAATAATCAATCTACCTTAAATAAAAAGTACTCAGACGAAGAAATTGAAGAAATACTAGATAATTATTATTGTGCATATCGTGCAGGGGGTATATCAGAAGGAAGTACAAAAGAATATCAATATTATACAAATGAAACTATGAAGGAAGAAATCGCTTATGTAATTGTTGATAGCGATAATGGAGAAGTATGGGAATCATGTAATGGAAAAATAATTAGAGAGTATAATATTGAGGATATTTTAGATGATAACAATCATTCAATTCAAACTTCAAACAATATCCAAGGTAGTATCGTAGATTTTACTTATTTAGATCGTGATGAACTGTTTTTGCTAAAAACAGAAAATGGAGATAGCATATTCGTGGATTTGGATGGCAATATAAAGAATAAGGTAGATTTAAATTCTCATTATTTAAAATATGATGATGGGTGTATATATGATATAGAAGGTAATGACATGCAAGACAAATTTATAAAAGATACTGACCATGAACAGATATTAGGAATTTGCAGAATGGATTCCCAAGATGTCGTATGGGTACGGGAGAATCAAGAAACACCTTCCAATAGTTTGATAATTATAAAAGCATATGATGAAAATGGTAAGGAATTATGCCGCGTTGATTCAAATAATGAATATTTAAAGCAAAATGATCCGCATGCGATAAATAATTTTAAGTATATATCATCTGTTGAATATGCAGGGGATTGTGTTTGCCGAATTAGAAATACTAATAAAGATGCATTATTTTCTGTTAATGTGGAGACTGGAGAAATATTGAATCCGAAGGGAGAATTTTCTGATGGGTATGCAGTTATAAGTGCTCAAAATAACAAAGGTATTCAGGATGTTCATGGGAATTATCTGGTTGGTCCAACTTCAACGAATGATATTTTATACGAGACATCTTATTATAACGATGGATTATTTTTGAGCAAAACTCAAAAAAAGTTTTATGATATACATATGAATGTAAAAATAGATTTGAGTGAGTATGATATATTGTTCTGGGAGGGAAATACTGGTACACCAGGATGGCAAGAAGAATATGCATTTAAAGATGGATATTGTGGAATAGAAGTACAAAACGAAAATAGAACCAGATTTTATGGTGTATTAGATACAAATGGAAAGTGGATTATTGAATTAACAGACACTTTGGCTTCAAATTCTGATGGATATAGTGGTAAAGTTACGGAAACAAAGATTAAAATGGGACAGAGATTATATGATATTGAATCACATGAATTTATGAATATTCCGACAGATGTTTCTGATAATCGAAAACTTGTAAAAGGAAAATACTATTTTGTAAATGATAAGAATGAGTTTTGGGGGTATAATCCAGATACTGGTGAAATAAAACCATTGAGCCTTACAGTTGGATAGTAAAGAACAATATATGATGATTTTTAAATGTATAAGCCTGTCAGCTTTTTGTAGCATGACAGGCTTAGAATAATTTAAATGTATTTGTCGATTAATTACATTTCAAGACATTTTTATAGAAACTATCCATTTCCTTCTTAGTATTGAATACCGCAACATACATCTGATTACCCATCGCACCGGACAATACATCAGGAATCCGGTCGACCATCTTCAGGTTATCACCATATTTTTCAAGAATTTCTTCATGGCTCAGCACGAAATCTTTTCCATCACGACGCCCGGCATAAGCACAGTAAGCATGTTTGCCGTCTGGCAGAGTGGAGTGATCAAAGGCGATCATATCCGCCCAGATCTTGTATACATTGGTACTGTTAGCGTAATTCATCATATCAGGAGAAAATCCGCCGCAAGGACGCATGTTAACTTCCAGAGCCACAACATCGCCTTTCTTGCCCATTCCGTCGTAATCCTTTAGAAGACGGAAGAATTCAAAATGAACGAAACGGCTCTTTACACCGAAGCTTTTTACAGTAGCACGTCCGGCAGTACGTACATCTTCAGAAAGATTTTTCACAATATGATAGATAGAGTTATCAGAATTATTGACGATATCCATGATTGAATCTGGAGTTACGTTACCCGTCTCGAACATTGGATCGCCATTAGAATCGATGACAGCATCGTAAGAATTAACTTCTGCGTCGATAAACTCCTCCATGATGTATTGTGTATCAGCTTCTTTCTCATTAAAGAACTGAAGAAGATCTTGGTCAGATGAAAGCTTAAAGGTATGGGATGCGCCAACACCATTGTCTGGTTTTACAATGACTGGATAACCAACGAGCTTAATAAAATCCTGACAATTTTCGACATTGTCAACCAGATGATAGCGGGCTACCGGGATTCCAGCCTTCGTGTAGAATTCTTTCATCTTTGATTTGTATTTAATACGAGGCATGTCTTCTGTGTGGAAACCGCTGGAGATATTAAAATCTGTACGCAGCATTGCATCACGTTCCAGCCAGTATTCATTGTTAGACTCCAGCCAGTCGATCCGTCCGTATTTATAAGTGAAAAATGCAACGGCACGGTATACTTCATCATAATTTTCCAGACTGTTTACTTTGTAATATTCATTCAAACTGTTTTTTAATTCCTGAGATAATTCATCATAAGGCTGATCACCAATACCCAGAACATTCAGACCATTTTTCTTTAATTCCGCACAAAACTGCCAGTAGTTTGTAGGAAAGTTTGGAGAAATAAAAATAAAATTCTTTGTCATTTGTGTTTACTCGCTTTCTTTTGTTGAACTATAACGTTACATAGAAAAAGAAACCCCTCTAATCTAACAAATATGGTACAAAATAAGTGACTTGCTTGTACCACCAGATCCAGTCATGGTAGCAGTCCATTCCCCAATAATCCACCCATGTATGGATACCCTTGTTTTTCAGAATACCATCCAACTGTCTGGTAGAATCCGGAAGTTCCCATGCTCCCTGCCCCACACAGATGGCTGACTTTTGTTCATTATACATAGAAATGTAAGGATGATCTAATGGCATATTTGCCAGATAATGAACTGGTGAATTGTTATAGACAAGATCATCCATGTAAGAACCGAATCCATATTCTGCGGTATAGATTCCGCTTAATGCTAATAGTCTGTCAAAGAGATCCGGACGTCGGAAATACAGGTTAGCGGCGTGAGTTGCCCCAAGACTACAGCCGAAGACCAATACACCCGGATAGCCGGTCCAGCCATTGCATTCATTCACCATATCACGCATAAATGGAACCATCTCATCCGTGATATAGCGTACCCAGTCCTCATAGCGGCAGATTCTCCATCGAGGATCTCCTCCTTCATTAGACCATGTTTCCTGATCGATCGTATCGATAGAAAATACCATGACTTCTCCAGAATCAATCCATGGTGCCCATATGTCAGTCATATGGAAATTCTCAAAATCAAAGAATCGGCCGTTCTGACAAGGAATGAAGAGCATCGGACGACCTGCATGTCCATAGACCTTACATTCCATATCTTTATTAAGCGCTGGGCTGAACTGCTTAAAATATTGTACTTTCATAAGTTTCCTCCTGTTATTTCTGGTATAGCAGAGTATTCATGAAAAATGGAATCTGCTTTTCCCAGCTCGCTTCGCAGTGATCTCCGCCGGGAACAATCCGGCAGTCAAGCATCACATGACGTTTTAAAAGCAGAGATGCCACTTTTCCAAATTGTTGTAACATGTTTGGATGGAAATGAATCTCTCTGGAACCATAATCCATGTAAACAACTGTATCTGGTTGGATCTTTGATCGTTTGATCAGTTGCTCGATTCTTTGAATATCTACCCAGAGGGAAGGGGAGAGACAAGCAGCACGAGAGAAGTAGCGATTATATTCTAATACAGCGTACAGACTCATCAGACCACCCATGGAACTTCCTGCGATAAAAGTATGCTCGCGGTCTGGGAGAGTAGGGAAGCGTTTGTCAATTTCTTCCTTAAATGTATGAATCAGCCATTCCATTGTCGTTCTGCCGCGGCCAATAACTTTTCCAAAACGAGAATCGCTGAAAGTATATGGTGAATATTCTTCCAGCCGTCCATTGTTCGGATTGTGGTTACATTCTACAGCAGCAATGATCAGAGGAGTGGATGTAGCATCCATATATTCTTTCATTCCCCAACTCTTGCCATAGGTAGCATGTGAATCAAAAAATACATTGTGTCCATCAAACATGTATAAAACTGGATAACGTTGATCTGAATCTGTATGATAAGATTCCGGTAGGTAGACATAGGCTTTGCGGGGTTCGTCAGCTGTCAGTTCCGGAATAGTAATGTCCCATGTATAAACCATATTAATACCTCCAATCTGTGTATTATTTTTTTACATAATACACCCATGATATCCAATTATTAAATATAGCACACTGTGTCATAGATGGCAAGAAAAGGTTGATTTTCCAGAACGAGAATT